>NZ_JBHIRR010000010.1:5818-15423 GCF_042197325.1 Bartonella sp. AA16NXGY
GGAGGGCGTTGGGGGAAAAGGGCTGTTGGCAATGAATAGGCTGATGATAGGTTTGTAATAGGCTGGTGATAGGCTTGCATAGGCTTTAATGGGGCGGTTTATCGGAAGTTTGTTGTTTTCTGTGAATTTGCAAAATCGTAAAAACGTGGAACTGTAAAAAGGTGTGTGGTTGCTCAAGAGCCGTGATGGTTGTGGGGAGGATATGGGGAGAAGAGGGTGCCAATGGAGGTGTAAAGGTTGGATTGTGCAATGTGTCATTGGAATGGGGGATTGGGGAATTGGGGTAATGGAGGGCGTTGGGGGAAAAGGGAAGTGTGTGTGGAATGGTGTTGAAAAGATAAGGAAAATAAAGTGCGCGTGTGGCACTGTATATTTCTTTATCAAGCGTTTGATCTCTTATTACAAGGTTACCAAACAATTAAACGCAGCGCTGAAAAAGCGCATGTAGTGCTCGTGTCATGGGGGAGGCGTAAGTTTTAGATCATGCCATTTCTTCACGGCTTGGGAGGAGGGCATCGATTGTTTTTCTCATTTTACGCTGATCTCTGGGGGAAAGGACTAATGGCAATGAATAGGCTGATGATAGGTTTGTAATAGGCTGATGATAGGCTGGTGATAGGCTTTAATGGGGCGGTTTATCGGCAGTTTGCTTGTTTTCTGTAAATTTGCAAAATCGTAAAAAACGTGGAACTGTAAAAAGGTGTGTGGTTGGTCAAGAGCTGTGATGGTTGTGAGAGGGGGATAAGCCCGTGTGAGAAGGGTTAGAAAAACGTTTGGTTTTGAAGCTGTTGATATAGGCATGCTGTTTAGAGGCGTAAGGGAGGGGGATTGTTCGTTCTCAAAGCCTATGATGTAAGAGAGTATGGGCTATTCAAGAGGGTGTTCGGGTATGGATAGAGATTGAAGGGGCACTGCTTCTTTGCAAAGCAGAGGTCTTGATCATAAGTTTTGTTTATTCATATGGTTTTTTATGGCATCCAGTACCTGTTGGCTTATCTCCTTATGGGTCAGCCATCGTAAACCTTTGGGCGTTGTTTTTTGTCCTAATTGAATGGGGATAAAATCAACCTTGTTTTTGCGCGCGCACTCGAGGATCATTTGATCATGCATGTTGGAACCAAAAATATGAAGAATACATGGCGGTTTAGGCAAAAGAGCCAACTGCTCAATTAATGCGCAAGAAAATGCATAGGCGGGCGAATGAATCCATAATATGCAATATTTTAGATCATGCCATTGCTTCACAGCTTCTAAAAATTGCGCCTTTGATGCCGCACAATCATAATCCAACGACACACACAACTGTTTGTTGTGCAATGCCTCAAGCTGGACTTTATGGGAAAGAAAGCGTGCAGCAATAATCACTTTTTGCGGCTCTAGTGATTGATACAAAGGGGCAAGCATCCCTGTGCCCCCTACCACTAAATAACGATAGTGCGCATCCTTTTTTTTCATGCCCCCTCCCTTATTACTTTAAATCCCACCTCTTTGCTTTAAAAATGTGTACATTTCATCAGCAAGTCTTTCACAACGTGTTTGTACCTCTTCACTTATAACTTTCCAAGTACGACCTTCATCATCTGAGGAAAAATCTTCGTTGGAAGAGGCGATTTGACATTGGAGTGTATAACCATAAAGCGTGTGCACCACCGGCACTAAATGCTCACACGGTTGTGCGCATTTTTTGGCCGTACTCCCATGAGAGATAAGTCCAACAGGTTTATTTAAAAAGGCATTATAGCTCAAATTATCAAGAGCATTTTTTAAAACACCCGAATAAGATCCTTGATAAACAGGGCTTGCTAGAATAACGCCATCAGCCGCGGCAATGGTTTTGACAAACTCACGGACCGCAGCACTTGGATTAGCCTCTACCTGCTGATGATAATCGGGATCTGTCATCGGCAAGGGCTGTTCACGCAAATCAACCCAATGAAGTGATGCACCCCGCTTTATGAGGCAATCCGCTAAATAACTGGCTAAAGTTCTTGTTAAGGAAGGTTGACGCACAGACCCCAAAATAATTGCTATATTCAACAGGATTCTCCTTTATCTTTTCCCCACAAGCCTATAACGCAAGGCTTATAAAGAAGTGTGAGTAAAATGATGCGTATCATTATGCTGTTTATAAAGAGCAATTGTGATGATATCGCATCATCATAGAATCAGTTCATGCTAACAAGATTGTTAACAAAACAACACCTCAAACTTGCAAGGGAATGTTAGTGCTTTCATTAATATTAAAATGCTTGATCTCAAGAATCGCGGCTGTCTCTCTGTCTTAGAAGCGCTTTTATGAATATATTCTAAGCTATTGGCTTGCAAGAACTCTAATGAAAAATGGAATGTATCGTCATATTTTGAATGTTCATTGATCCTTTTTAATTGGAATAAGAAAGTTGTAAGATTTTCTCATTTCAAATGCTCTTATTGCGCGATCAATTTGCGCATCAATGGAAGTTGCTTTTTTCATGTCTTAAGTGGGCGGAAAACAATAGAGAAAAGAATAAAAATGCTTCTGTCTTTTCAAGGGATAAAGGCTATCGTAGAAGCTAGATAGGGCTGTTTGTAGGGGGCAGCGGTATGGCTGTTGTAGGGGCAGAGCGGTATGGCTGTTTGTAGGGGGGGTGCGGGTAAAGGCTGTTGTAGAGGCAGCGGTATGGCTGTTGTAGGGGCAGTGGTATGGCTGTTTGTAGGGGCAGAGCGGTATGGCTGTTTGTAGGGGGCAAGTGGGTATGGCTGTTTGTAGGGGCAGAGCGGTATGGCTGTTTGTAGGGGGCAGAGCGGTATGGCTGTTTGTAGGGGGCAGTGGGTATGGCTGTTTGTAGGGGGCAGTGGGTATGGCTGTTTGTAGGGGCAGAGCGGTATGGCTGTTGTAGGGGCAGAGCGGTATGGCTGTTTGTAGGGGGCAGTGGGTATGGCTGTTTGTAGGGGCAGAGCGGTATGGCTGTTGTAGGGGCAGTGGGGGGTATGGCTGTTTGTAGGGGCAGAGCGGTATGGCTGTTTGTAGGGGGCAGTGGTATGGTTGTTGTCGGGAGCCTTAGGGTAATGGGGGTGATGCGCGTTGGTTTGGAAGTGTTGAGAGATTTCTTTAAAACAAGCACGTGAATTGGCAAAAATATTGGCAACATGAATATGCAATACGAGTATTCTCTGAGGTATTCTGTTTGACCATAATGGATGCAATTGTGCTTGAGAGATTATGCGTGTCCTTATAAAAGTTAGGGACAAACAGTTGCATAAAAGGGAAGAGCAAATGAAGGGGGAAAATTCCACATTTTATAACAAACGGTGCTCTCTTTTTTTTGGAAAATCATTTCGTTCTTATAAAGATCATATGATTATTTGTCTTATTTCTATCCTTGTTGGGATAGGTTATAAAGCTCTTTTGATTCCATTAGAAGCCAAGTGGCCGTTGAGTGTATCACAGGATAGCACTCTTTTGGCGCTCTTTGTGCTACGTGAAGTCATCATGGTTGTTGTTGTTGCCTTGATGCCTGTTTTATTGGTGCTTTATCTCATCTTAATGTATTTGTTGAAAAAAAAGATTCAGCAGTTAGAAGAGGCTATCCAGCAACGGGGTCACACAATCGATCAACAAAATAATCCAGTAAAAAACAATAGAGAAAAAATAATCTGTTTTTTTATCGTATACTTTTGGTTGATATTTCTGCTAAACGTCTTTTTTCCTGCGGGTGTTGTCATGCTCATTTTAGAATTTTATTATTTTGTTTTCAAGCGCGTGAGAACCTATTGTAGAGTGAAACGGGAATTAAAACGCGTAAGATAAAGAGAGTGACAAGGCGCTTTTGTAGCTATCGTGAGGGGTAAGAGGCAATGTTTAGAAGCTCTCGTGACACAAGAAGAGGGGATGGTTGGAAAATCATCTGGCAAAGAGGATAAAGAAGCCTATCAGGTTTGTAATGAGGAGGATGCTCTTAATCATTGGGAAGAGCAACCACGCTTTTAGAAAATTGGGGTTTTTTGTTGAAAACAAGGGAAGCGCCATGCATCGTACTTTTCGTGGTTCTTAAAAGAGCGGGCATGAGATAAAAAAATGCGTTTTTCATAAAAAAAGGAAGAGCAATGAAGGGGAAAAATTCAGCATTTTATTCAGCATTTTATAATGAACTACGCTATTTTTTCGAAAAAAGTATTTTTTCTGTGCGAGAGCATGTTGTCATTTGTTTTCTCTCACTCATTATTGAGCTATGGAACAGGATTTTCTTTCTCCCATCCTTGGGTAGCCAAGAGAACTTGACAGGGTGGCAGGATACACCCCTTTTTCTCTCTCTGTATGCGTTTTGGCAAGTTATTATAGTGTGTATTTGGGTCTTGTTTCCAGTTCTGTTGATACTCTTCATAACATTGTGGCTTTTGTTGAGAAAAAATACTCAAAAATTGAAAGAAATAAACCAGCAACGGGGTAAAATAACCGATCAAAAGGATCGATATAAAGAAAGTGTGAACTGGAAAATGGACGATATTCTTGTCATGATATTTGTTTTCGTGCTTATGTGCGTGACATTGGTGGTTGCTTGTATTCCCATGATGATTTTAGAACTTTATTATGGTGTCTTTAAGCAGGTGAGAACGTATCGTAAAGTGAGACGGGAATTAAAACGCATAAGAAAAGAGAACGATAAGGCGCTTGCCTAGCTATAAAGCGCTTGCGTAGCTATTGTGAGGGGGGAGAGGCAACGTTTAGAAGCTCTCGTGACACAAGAAGAGGGGATGGTTGGAAAATCATCAGGCAAAGGGGATAAAGAAGCCTATCAGGTTTGTAATGAGGAAGATGCTCTTAATCATTGGGAAGAGCAACCACGCTTTTAGAAAATTGGGGTTTTTTGTTGAAAACAAGGGAAGCGCCATGCATCGCACTTTTCGTGGTTCTTAAAAGAGCGGGCATGAGATAAAAAATGCGTTTTTCATAAAAAGGAAGAGCAATGAAGGGGAAAAATTCAGCATTTTATAATGGACTGCGCCATTTTTTCGAGAAAGATTATTTTTCTGTGCAAGAGTATGTTGTCATTTGTTTCCTCTCGCTCATTATTGAGTTGTGCAACAGGATTTTCTTTCTTCCATCCTTAGGTAGCCAAGAGAACTTGACAGGGTGGCAGGATACACCTCTTTTTCTCTCTCTGTGTGCGTTTTGGCAAGTTATTATAGTGTGTGTTTGGGTCTTGTTTCCAGTTATGTTGATACTCTTCATAACATTGTGGCTTTTGTTGAGAAAAAATACTCAAAAATTGAAAGAAATAAACCAGCAACGGGGTAAAATAACCGATCAAAAGGATCGATATAAAGAAAGTGTGAACTGGAAAATGGACGATATTCTTGTCATGATATTTGTTTTCGTGCTTGTGTTCGTGACACTGTGGTTTGCTGCTATTCCCATGGGGATTTTACAACTTTATTATGGTGTCTTTAAGCAGGTGAGAACGTATCGCTGTTTAAGAAAAGAACTGAAAAACGTCTTGCAAGAACAGGATACAGCGTTTGAGAAGTCATGAGAGGGAAAAAATAATGAAGAAATTATGAGAGATTCAGCCTTTATAGGGATTGCTCTCTATACCATTTTGCCTCTGATATTTTTTGGTGCTCTTTCATGAGGTGTCCGTAAACATTGCTCTAAGGAGCAGTGTTGAGGGTGGCATTGAGTGAAAGAAAAGCCGATTATGGATTAGTATTGATAAAAGGGAATAAGAGCCCTTGGGGTTTAGAGCCTAGAGTGAGTGCTTGGGACTTACTTTATCGTTTGAGGCGTGAGGAAGGAACGGTTTTGCTTGTAGGGGCGCGCGGTATATGGGTTGTTTTCGTATTTTTAGGAGCCTTGTTCATTCAAGCTTTGAAATGAATCCTATTGAAGTGGGGATGCAGGGTCATTTTCTTGAAAATAGGAGAATTTTTAGGAAGAAAAAGCTGAATTGTGACTATTGTTTATAGATTGGCGTGGTTTGAAAATCTTCACTATTTGAGATGTGAGGAAGGTAAGAGGGTGGCAAGGTAGCAGGAATATTATAATTTTTATTATGACGTAAGCCATAACGGCCTGTGTACTTTTCTTGATTTCGGTGATATTTGGGTTTTGCATCATCATAATGCAAAAATTGGAAAAAAAGATCCAGAAACGAGAAGAAGCAATCTCGGTGTGATAGCAAATAAGCTCTCTGTCACACGGGGTCTTTTCAAAGAGTGAGAGGGGAATACATGAAGGAGCAAAATTGGGCATCAGAGCAAGAAACGCATAAAGGAGCGCATTCTTTTTCGCTTCAGCAAGCGTTACTCTCAGCAAAGGATTATAAAATTATCTTTGCTATTGCGGTTCTCATTGTCATGTGGAGAATGGTTCTAGAAATACCAGGTGTATTAAATTGGCAGCTGACAGGGTGGCAATATGTTGTGCATGCCGTTCTCTTTAAAACAACGGTCGCCATAACGGTCTGTGTCATTATTTTTATTCCGGTTATGTTACGGCTTCGCACCAAAGTGACGGGTGAGTTGCAAAAAAATATTCAGAAACTAGAAGAAGCAATCTCGGTGCGAGAGCACATAAGCTCTCTGTCGCACGGGTTGTGTAAATAGTGAGGGGGGAACATGAACTTTGATCCTATAGCCGTATTTCTATTAGATCCCGAGTTCTGGGTATTTATTGTTATTTGCATGATCATTATCATGCTTGTTTTAGCTCTTTATACCTCTGTCTTCAAACGGATGAAAATGAATTTTCAAGTGAAAGGCGAGCTGGAAAGAGTGCTTCAAGAAAATGATCTTGCAACGCAGCAGTTTTGGAAAGATGAAGCCGTGCTGCAGGAGAGGCGTTTGCAACTAAAGGCAAAGGAAAAAGAACCCTTTGTCGGTTATGATGATGATGAAATTCTCACGATAGAAAGTGCAACAGCGCTTTTAAAAAGCTTGGGGTGGTCTGTGGACATCGAGGGAAAAGGAGATTATTTGGCAACCCTCTTTTTACCCGATCGTGAAGTGCAGTTTCTTTATAACGAGAAACGAGTGGAAGAGTTTTCGCCTTTTGATCGCGGGCTTTTAATTATGAGCGGTATTTTTGCGGCGGCTTGTCAGACGATTAATCCGCATAATTCTGGGATTTTGCCAACAGTATTTATGAATTTTGTACCCAATGGATTGGAAATTTTTGAAGAAAAAGTGAGCGCCAAGCTTTTAAAGAAAGCACTCGATACAACTTTAAAATGGACAATGGAAGATGATTCTTTGCATGAAATGTTTCGCTCTCAATATAGTATTCCCCCTTGGGAAAAAGATTCTTTATCATGGGCAACGGATGGAGACGTAGAGTTCGCACCTTATGCTTTGCTGCATCTTGCTGCTCTTGCCTTGCTGGGCGATGTTGAGACTTTAGCTTCTTATGACGAAAGTTTTACGGCAGGGGAGAAGCTTGGCTTTGATGAAACCATTGAAAAAGTCCATTTGGAACGCGCGATGGTGATCGCTCAAGAAGTGAAAAAGGAAGGAAAGTTCAGTTACGATCTACTGGAACGGGTTGCTGAGAAGTGGTCTATAGCCATGGACTATCAGCTTTTTAGAGTAAGATCTCCTAATACGTGTAATCAAAAACGCGCTTTGCATAAAAAATTAGTCGAGGAGAAAAAACAAGAATTAAGGGAACAAGGGTTTGAAGGGGTGAGTGATGAACAGTTCGTGTTTGAAGCAGAGGGGGTAAAACATGCTCCTGATATTACTTATATTAAAGATGGTAAAATCGCATTTATGGATATAAAAATTGATTAGTTTATTCTCCTGTTGAAGAAAAGCACTTTTATTTAAAAGATGTGAAAGCGTCTCAATCATGGCGCTTTCACATCTTTCTTACCAGAGCAAAATAAAGGGTTCGAAAAATCAAGAATAATAGCCAAGATTTTAAAAAATAGACTGGAAATGGCTTGATCCTCAAGAATAGAGGAGAAAAATCAATTATAAATTCTACTCTCTTCTTAAAGGCGGTCTCTTTTTTGTTAGAAAATGCTCATAAATTATCGCTTATTCAAGCGGTATGAGGGAAAGGTCCATTGACTAAAGCGCTATGGGGGGAGCTCCATTGACTAAAGGCGCTATGGGGAAGCTCTATTGACTAAAGTGCTATGGGAGGGAAGCTAGGGGGTAGAGCCTTTGTCATTTGAGGTGAGAGGAAGGCAAAAAATGGCATTTTTGAGCAGTGTTAAGCTCTTTTGCCTTTGAGGTATTTTTTGTCTTTTTAAGAAGTCCTTGCCAATGAAGCAGCGCTTGTTAAGCTTCAACAGTGTTTCAGTATGGTGATATTGATATAAAAATTTATGGTATTTTTGTGTTTTTCAGTCTGCTTCATGGAGATCTGGAAGCCAATCCGATGACAGAGGAGATGCATGGTCATTTTCTTGAAAACAGAAGAATTTTTGGGAAGAACAAGAAGATTGCGGACCCTTATTAACGAAAGCGCTATGGGAGCGAAGCTAGGGAGTTAGAGCCCTAGGGAGTTAGAGCCTTTGTCATTTGAGATGTGAGACAAGTAAAAATGGCATTTTTGAAGGCGATGATATTTGGCCAATAAAAATAAAAACACAATAAAAACTAAACTAAAACAAAGGAAAAATTAAACTAAAAAAGGCCCCATTTTATAAAGGGCCTTTTTATTTAAATTTTACAATATATACAAAATGTATATAACCTTACTTTAAGAACTTTTTGTATCTTATATTCTAGTAGCAACAAGTTGTACGAAATATATAATAAGTGATCCTAAAAAACCAGCTATTGCATTCAATAAATTTTCTGCTTTATCGTATATATCGTTGATTGATGCTTGTTCTGATGCGCTTCTATTACTGACTCTCAGTATATTCAATGTATCCGATGTGTCCCTTACTTGTTTAACAAACTGTAAATTTGTTTTCTCAATAGTATAAGGAGCAACAATAGGAGAGGGTTGTTTATTGACTATACGATCAGATTTTTGAATCGCGAGAGCTAAACCACTTGTAATAGCCCCAGCTATGAAAAAATATCTGATATTCATAGTTTTTCTCCTATATTTATTTCGATAAATAAATATCGATACGTATCATATATAAATTCGATTTAAATAACTATAGTAAAAATACAACAATCACAAAAAAGAATAAACTTTGTCTATATTTTGACAAAATTTACTCTTAATTGCCTTAATGAATTCTTTCAGATTCGATTTTATGAAGGCGTAAAAAAGTTTGAAAGCTCTGTAGGCAAGTGGAATCCCATAAGGTGGGTGATACAATAGTTGCTAGCAAACTTCTTTTTGTGCCTTTGACCAAGGATTCATAAAAATGAGGGTTCATAAAAATGAGATGCGATGAAAATTGAGTAAAACCCTTGAAGGGAAGGATTCACTCTATTGAAGGCGGAGTGCATCTTTTCCATGGATTGGATACTGCTTTATTGAGGGTTGAGGCGGTCTCCGTTGAGGGGAAGGATGCACTCTTTTGAGGGCTAGGGTGCATCCTCTTATAGATTGGATACTGCCTTTATGAGGGTTTGGCAGTCTCCGTTGAGGGGAAGGATGCACTCTTTTGAGGGCTAGGGTGCATCCTCTTATAGATTGGATACTGCCTTTATGA
>NZ_JBHIRR010000010.1:15523-15779 GCF_042197325.1 Bartonella sp. AA16NXGY
TGGCAGTCTCCGTTGAGGGGAAGGATGCACTCTTTTGAGGGCTAGGGTGCATCCTCTTATAGATTGGATACTGCCTTATGAGGGTTTGGCAGTCTCCGTTGAGGGGAAGGATGCACTCTTTTTAAGGCGCGGAGTGCATCCTCATAGATTGGATACTGCCTTATGAGGGTTTGGCAGTCTCCGTTGAGGGGAAGGATGCACTCTTTTTGAGGGCTAGAGTGCATCCTCTTATGGATTGGATACTGCCTTATGAGGG
>NZ_JBHIRR010000010.1:15879-55107 GCF_042197325.1 Bartonella sp. AA16NXGY
CGTTGAGGGGAAGGATGCACTCTTTTTGAGGGCTAGAGTGCATCCTCTTATGGATTGGATACTGCCTTATGAGGGTTGAGGCGGTCTCCGTTGAGGGGAAGGATGCACTCTTTTTAAGGCGCGGAGTGCATCCTCTTATAGATTGGATACTGCCTCATGAGGGTTGAGGCGGTCTCCGTTGAGGGGAAGGATGCACTCTTTTGAGGGCTAGAGTGCATCCTCTTATGGATTGGATACTGCCTTATGAGGGTTTGGCAGTTTCCGTTGAGGGGAAGGATGCACTCTTTTTGAGGGCTAGAGTGCATCCTCTTATGGATTGGATACTGCCTTATGAGGGTTTGGCAGTTTCCGTTGAGGGGAAGGATGCACTCTTTTTGAAGGCTGGAGTGCATCCTCTTATAGATTGGATACTGCCTTTATGAGGGTTTGGCAGTTTCCGTTGAGGGGAAGGATGCACTCTTTTTAAGGCGCGGAGTGCATCCTTTCCATGGATTGAATGTACTCTTTGGAGGCCAAAGTACATTCATAGGGAAAGGCATATTCCATAAGAAACAGAGATAACAAAAAGATTTGTTTTTATATTTTTATTGATAGGTTGCTGTATTTGCGAGGGCTATTCATTCTTTATTCTCAATATTTAAGATGATTATGTGATAAGGGTTGTTCGTCAATACAATCGTAAAAGACGCTGATGTATTTTTATAAAAATTGAGATATTTTTGTGCCTTTTTCTTGTTTTTTTTGTGTTTACACAAGATATGCACGGCTTTTCAACAGTTTGTTTTTTTAGCTTTGCTAATGGCGATGGCGTTGGCTAAACACTTCAATTGTTTTAACTGCTTCAATACCGCCTTAAAAAACAGTGCTTTATAATATGACAAAATAAGTTGTATAACTTTTGATTCTTAAGCGATGCTAGAAAAAGGGGAATGTTAGGAGAGATGTTGTCTATATTCTCAGTTTATCTCTTAAGTTAGGAAGATTAACATACTTTCCGAATCTATTTTTTATTCGGTTTGACGGTTAAAGAGCAATATCTGAATGGAATCACACTTGTCTCATGTTTTTATCTTCACGCTTTAGATTTTTTCTCATAGGGATTTTGTTTTTAATGGGGGATTTTGTTTTTTAATGGGAGTTTACGCGACTCACATAAAACAGAATATTCTAAATAGAATATATTTGTGTTGCACATTTACCTACTTGTTTAAAAACATTATGTGATCTTATTATCACAATTATATTGGTGATTGGGGATATTGGTAAATCTGATAATGGAGAAATCTCTTGTGAAGTGGATAAGCCTTTCTTTAAATTCTCATAAGGAAAAGCCAGCACATTATCATACTATTCGCGCCTCATATGATGACAGCCTTTGGCTCTTGAGCGTGTTCATAAGAGGCATTTTGATTCTTTATCTTTGAAATCTTTGAAGTGCGTTATTTCATATGTCTCTCATGTTTGTAATGTGGAAAAGACAAGGTGTTGATTGATGCAACATGAAATAAATTTAAAATGAGAGAATCCCTATGATATCTGCGTCTCTTAATTTTATATGGATAACGGGATATGATGATTATAAATCAATATGTTGTCGTGATACATCAACCTGTTGGGGGGCGATAAAGAAAGTTATCCAATAGTTAAGTCATTCTGTTATGCCGTAAAACACGGTCATTTGAGGTTTGGTGATATGAAGCAAGCTTCCTTGGATATGTTTTAAGTGTTTTTTTAAGGGCGTGGTGAATTTTTGAGACAGAGCAAGTTTCTGTTGCGCCTTGAGTTTAGCGGAAAAACCTGAATAGAAGCCAAGAGGGAATGGCAAACCAAGAGGGAAGTGTATCCAAGCTGTTTGTAAATCAGATTGAGTTAAGAATCTTTGTTCTTTAAGAATGGAACGCAAGTCAATTTGACAAAAGAATGATCTATTTTGCGGGTAAACCTTATGGAGGAATTATCACAAAGCTCATAAGGAAGTGATTTAAGACAATACAGTTATAAAAAGTACAGTCATAAAAAAAAGTCCTCCGTCGCAATCAGAGGACCAAAAAGCAGGAGAATTTTAACATTGACTCGCAGGACGTGTCAAAAAAGAATAAATTTAAAAGGCCGTACTAAATACAAAAAAATCATACTTAAAGAACCTACCATATTATGGTTAGCAGAGAATTGAAAAAATAGCAATATAAAAAATACTTTTTACAAAAAATTTTGTCATTTTGCATTAAAACTTAATACTTTTTTCAATTGAATATTTGTTTTAAGACTCGATATTAATTAAACTATATTTAAAAATATTATGATACATGCAAGCATCTTGAGAATATTCTTCAATCAAAAACGAATTAAGAGCCCCTCATGATTATAGGACTGATATGGGGGAAGGCTTTTTGTTTTTAAGAGTGTGGGGTGTATCTTAAGTATGTGTGAGGGGGGTGAAGTATTGTCCTTTTGGGTGGGGGCAAGGTAATGAAAATGGAGGCGAGAAGCTGCTGGATGCTTGAGCCCGTGTGGGGGAGGTTTCTTTAGAGGGGGCGGGGGCAACATGGGAGGCCGCTTAAAATGGCGAGGAGGGGGATTATTCAAAATGTTTATGGTTTGCATATCCCCAATGAAATGCGAGCAAGTCTAAACAATCTCGTAAATGATCGGCAAGGGAGTTTTGTTTGCGTTTTGAAGAACTTAATTCTTTTATCGCTTGTCCATGGCCGATAACGCGTTCAAGCAGTGAATAGCCAAGAATACCCAGTTGAACTTTGATTGTTCTTAAATGATTGGATGCTTCTATTTGACGTTCAATAGGGTGTGTGTACCCTTGGCTACAGGAAACCTTTTCACGGGTGTAGTCAAGGCTCATGTGGAGATCGGCCTGGCTTTGACGCCAGTAAAAATAAAAACGTTCTGCCGCTTTATATTGGGCTTTGCTGAGATGTCCTTTCGCATATAAAAGGGCAATGGGATGGCTTTGTGCATTGGCAATGGCATTGATAGTGCGCGGGTTGCTGGAACTTTCTCGATGATTGGGTTTAAAATAAGGATTACGCGTTTCTACAGGGATTTCTTGCGTCTTTAAATGACCAATGTGCTTTTCTTGATTTTGATGATCAAGCGGGCAGGTTTGCGTATTTTTTTTCTGCTTATGGGTCATAGCATCTCCTTAAAAATTTTAATTTTGCTTCTCGTTTTTAAAAAAATGTTGCTTGATCTAGGCAAAAGAGGGGGATGAGAGGAAGACATGTGTTGGAGTGTGCCGTGTGGGTATGCGCTCTTGGGGGTGACTTGGACTGTTGCGCTTGTGTGTGGGAGCCCCATGGATTTGGTTCTTGAAAAGAGGGGTGTTTTGTCGCATGGTGGATTTTCCTTGAATGACTTGATGAGGGAGGTGAGTGATGGCGCGCGGGCTTTTGTCTTTGAAGGGATTGGTGTTTAGCTGTATTGTAGCCTATGTCTCTGTGGCTGTTTATGTGGAAATGAAGGCTCTTGGGATGACGTGGGGCGTATTTTTACGAGCTGTGGCGTTTTATGGCATTCCCGGTATTTTCCTTATGTTGGGTTATGAAGTAATGCAGCGGCGTGGTGTAACGAAGGGTTTGTTCCTCAAGATGGTGTTGTTGAGCTTCATTTTGGCTGCTGTCTCTGATTTTATTTATAAGCAAGCTGAGCATTTGGGTTTGGCTCAGGTGTGGTTCTCAAACAAGTGGGTGTTTTATGTCCTTTTGGGCTTTGTCCTTGCTCTTATTTATAGAGGGGTAAGGCGTCTTGGGTTTAGGATTTCATTCTTTGAAAAGGATTGATCTTTTGCTGCATTTTTGGCATGGTCTCTGATTTTTGCTTATGAAGGAGCGGGGCGTATGGTGGTTGCGCGGGACATGTTTTTAAAGGGGCTGGCGTTTTGCTGCGTTGTTGGCATGGTCCTTGGCTTTGCTTATGAAGATGCGGGGCGACCGGCTATTACGTGGGAGGTGTTTTGGCAGGGGGTGGTGATTTCTTGCATTGCTGGAGCGACCTTTTGTTTTATTGTTGTGGGAGCAAACAGTAGAACTGTATCGTGGGGCGTGTTTTTCAAGGCTGTGGTGTTTTGCACCATTGCTGTAGTGGTTCTTGGCTTTGCTTATAAGGGAGCGAAGCGTTTTGATATATCATGGGAATTTTTAGTAATAGGAGCGGTGTTTGTTGCATTGCTGGCGCTGTCCTTGGTTTTGCTTATGAGGGTGCGGGGTAAATGGATATCGCGTGGGGTATTTTTATTGAAGTTTCTGGTGTTGGGTGGCGTTGTTGGAGCTGTTGTTGGGTTGGCGCATGTGGGAGTAAAGCATATGGGGGTTCGCTGGTTTGTGATCTCGAACAATGGGGTGTTTCTGGGCACTATTGGATTCGTTCCTTTGTTTGTTTTGGAGGGGGTACGGTGTGTGCGTGTACTGTTGGGGGGCTTAAAAAAATGAGCATTTTTCTTTCCCATGGGCGTGATCTTTGATGTTCTTTCTGTGAGGGGTATTTGATGTCGAACGATGTGATGTTTTGGCAGTGGTTGGGGTTTTTCTGCTTTTTTGCTCTTGCCTTGATTTTTATTTATAAGGGAGCAAAGCGTCGCTCTGTTACAGGGTGGATGTTTTGGAGATGGGTGGTGCTTTATGGCGCCCTTGCCACCTACCTTGGTTTTATTTATGTGGGCGTGGGCAGGCGCGCTGTTGACGGGGAGCTGCTCTTGAAGGGGGCGGTATTTTCTTGCATTTTTGCAACTGTCCTTGGTTTGGTGCATCTGGGCGTCAAGAGTATGCCTGTTGCTTGGCAAGTGTTCTTAAAAGCAGTTATGTTTTGTTGCATGATGGGCTTTATCCTGTGGTTTGCTGCTGTGGGTGTCAGAGATATGGATAGCATAAGGGCGGTATTCTTAAAGGTTTTGCTCTTGTCTGTATTGTTGAAAGTGCTCTTGGGGTTCTTTATACGCGAGCAAAGTGATACGGTGCTACAGAGGTCGTTGCGTGCTTTGAATTTTGTGCTGTTTTTCTGCATTTTGGCACCAATTCTTTGTTTTACCCGTCTGGGAGCAGAGAATCTAGGGTTGAGCTGGCTTTGGTTCTCGAATGAGAGGGTGTTGCCCTTTATTGTTGGATTTTTTTCTCCTTTGATTTATCAGGGTATAAGGCGTGCGCGTGTTTTAGGGGCTTGGTTCTTAAAGTAGGGTGTGTTTTTCTTTTTCATGGGTGTGATCTTTAATGGGCTTGCTGTGAGGGGTATGTGATGTCGAACGATTTGTTTTTTTTGCTGTTGTTGGTGTTTTCCTACCTTTTTATTGTTGTCGTTATTGGTACTTATAAGGTTTCCAAGCGCTTCGATATTCCGTGGTGGCGGGCGGCGTTTTATTGTATTTTTGGTGTTTCCCTCTTTTTGAAGGAAGTGCTGTTTTACGGCGTTTTAGGAGTCGTCCTTTTTTTAGCTCTTTTGGGGATGGAGAGTATGGACATACCATGGGGACTCCTGTCCTTGATGGGGATCGTGTTTGCTGCACTGTTGGAGTGGTTCTTGATTTTGCATATGAGGGGGCGGCGAGATGGGGTGGTGACGCGTTGTTTGTGGTTATTGAAGGGGGGGGTGTTTTGCGCCGTTGTTGGAGCGATCTTTTTTTGTTTCCGTCTGGGAGCAGAGAATCTAGGGTTGAGTTGGCTTTGGTTTGCGAAGGATTGGGTGTTTTTCATCATTTGTGGATTGATCCTTCCTGTTGTTTCTGTGGGAGCAAGGCGTGCGTGTGTGAAGGCGGAGACGTTTTTAAAGAGAGTGGGGTTTATGGGGTATTACAGATAACGTCGAGGGAATGATTGTTCAAAAGAACAGCGATAGCGGTAGGTTTGGGGATCAAACCAAAGCCCTATTTTGCCTTCAAAATCACCAGAACGTTGTTTGGCAATATTCATAATAACGCCAGGGCGTTTGGCTAAATCTGCTTTTTCTTGTGCTAGAGAGGCGGCAAAGATTTTATCTTCCAACGACCGATTGCGCCAAATGGTGATAATGTTAAAGGCATTGGCACCAATTTCTGAGGCGCCTTTAATGTCTTCTGTGCTGGGGATATCTTTATCCAGACCGCCTTTTCGGGCATGGGCTACAAGGTGAATATGTACATTGTTTAAAACAGCCCAATCAACCATTTTATAAACGGCTTGTTCTTGTCTTGCATAATCATCAGAGGCAATGCCAAGCCGCATCAAACTGTCGATGATAAATTGATCGCAGCCATAGCGCGCACGACAATAGTCAAAGACATCAAGCAAGGTGTCAACGCTTGATTTGCCAACATGCTCATAAAGAATAAGCCCATCGTCTAAAAAATGAAGAATCCGTTCAATCGTTTCTTTTGTAGGCTGTTCTAAGCCGCCCGTTTGTTTGGTTAAACGGCGGAGCGATTGTTCTCCTTTCATTTCTAGAGACGCTAAGCAAAGGCGACTCTTTTGTGCAATCCAATGGGGAATACAGTCTGATAATAATTGGCTTTTACCTGCACCACTCGCACCGCTCCAGAGCGTTAATTCTGCTGGGCGGAAATGCAATTTGTCCTTCAGTTTAGGATAGGGAACCGTATAACCAAGATGTTTTTCAGGCTCTGGCCAAAAAAGCCCAATCACTTGATCTTTATAGTCTGAGGCGCGCCGTAAACCTTCTGGTGCAAAGCTTTGTGCTGAGGAAAAGGCGGCTTTTATGGTGGCTTTATCAATCCCTGCGGTTAAACAGTCATTGGCATCTTTACGGGGTAAACGGACACGGTAGCAACGGTGGCGTCCAAGCCTGCTGGCAATCTCACGGGCTGCTTCTTCTCCGGGCGGATCCATATCGGTGGCTAAAAAAATCGTTTCAAAAGATTCTAAATGATCAAATTCATTTTCAATCCAGTTGTGTTTTCCTCCACTGCCTCCTCCAAAGGGAACAGAAACCGCCGGATATCCATAGGCGGCTAAGGATAGCGCATCAATTTCTCCTTCAGTGATGACAATGGTACGGTTTGTTGAAGAAAAAATGGGAAACGGCGCGCGCTCCATTAAGGGGGCCTGCTGAGGCGCCTGCGTGGCGGCTGGGGTTGATGAGGGTGCGTGTTGAGGTGCCGGCGTGGCGGCTGGGTTGGTTGAGGGTGCGTGTTGAGGCGCCTGCGTGGCGGCTGGGTTGGTTGAGAGTGCGTGTTGAGGCGCGTGTGGGGCGGCGGGGTTTGTTGAGGGTGCGTGTTGAGGCGCGTGTGGGGCGGCGGGGTTTGTTGAGGGTGCGTGTTGAGGCGCCTGTGGGGCGGCTGGGTTGGTTGAGGGTGCGTGTTGAGGCGCCTGCGTGGCGGCTGGGTTGGTTGAGAGTGCGTGTTGAGGCGCCTGCGTGGCGGCTGGGGTTGATGAGGGGGCGTGTTGAGGCGCCTGTGGGGCGGCTGGGGTTGATGAGGGGGCGTGTTGAGGCGCCTGTGGGGCGGCTGGGTTGGTTGAGAGTGCGTGTTGAGGCGCCTGCGTGGCGGTTGGGTTGGTTGAGAGTACGTGTTGAGGCGCCTGCGTGGCGGTTGGGTTGGTTGAGGGTGTGTGCTGAGGCGCATGTGGAGCGGTTGGGTTGGTTGAGGGTGCGTGCTGAGGCGCCTGTGGGGCGGCTGGGGTTGATGAGAGTGCGTGCTGAGGTGCGTTTGTGGCGGCTGGAGTTGTGGAGCAAAGGGCTTGCCAGCCAAACAAAATCGGTTCACAGTGTGCTGCTGTAGGTTTTGTTTTTGCTCCCGCTTGCGCAAGCCGTTCTTTAACTAAAGCAAGGGTGCCATCGGGTTTATAAAAGGGAAAAATGATTTTTTCGCCATCTTCTCCTATGCGGTAACGCTGTATAATTTCTAGAGGAATGCGGCGTTCTTCGTGGAGATAGGTTTTTACAAGATTCTGCGGGCTCTGCCCTGTAGGAACCGGTGGACGGCGATAGGAACGATGGGGCGCCATAAAGGGTTTGGGGCGTGTCAGATTGAGAGTCGCGCGTGCTTCTTCTAAGGCTTGAGAAAGGCTAATGCCTTTGACTTCACACCAAAGGTCTAAAAGATCTCCTCCTGTGCTTTCTGCAAAATCATACCAAAGTCCTGCTTTACTACCACTCAAGCAAATCGATAAACTTTGACCAGCTTCACCACGTGTGTTGCCTACAATCCAATTGTTGCCTCGTTTGTGCCCTTGGGGAAGAAGCATTTCTGCTATTCTATCGGCTTGTGAGATAAGTTTTTGTTTGATTTCAAAAATTGTGCTCATGGTCATTCGTGATATTATTGTCGTTTTTCTCAAGATGTGAGAAGTGAGGATTCTGTTTTTGCTGTTCTCACCGTTTGATCTGATCGTAAAGTCTCGTGGTGCTATGGGGCTTGCCAGTTTACTTGAGAGCTTCTTTGCCGCTCTTTTCTTGCCAATGGTCGCGAAACTTCTTGGCTTGCCAATGGGCTTGGCTCTCACTCAAGCCTTCTGAAATGGCTGTGTTAATGTTTGTTTGCCAGGAGCATGGGAAGTGGCGCCTTGGGAAAAGGAGGAAGGTGGAAAGGAGGAAGGGGGTGAAAGAAGGGCGGGGTGGATATGCCTGAGGGGGTGGTGCATGCTGGAGTCCTGGTGTATTGGGGTGCATGTTGGGGTGTGTATGTTGGGGTGCCTGTGGGGGTCTTTTGCGTGGGGAAAACGCTTTTGTGATGAGAGAAAAATGGTCGATGTTGACTCGTTTTACGGTGTGAATCGCCTATCCAAATGTTGTTTTGCCGCCTTTTGTTTTGTTCTGTGTTGTTTTGTCCGATGCTGTTGTGGTTTTGAAGCATTTTTGTCCCCGCGCTTGCTTGAAAAATACGTTGTTTGTGTGATGTCAAAAATTGTCGTTATAGTTGATCAAACTGCGGTAAAGCGTGTCATTGTTCTCAGAGGTAAAAGATGAGGAGCCTCCCTGTTTTTGCTGTTCTTGCCGTTCGATCTCACGGCGAAACCAGTTGCGCCATGTGGCTTGCCAGTCTACTTTGAGAGCTTCTTTGCCGCCTTTGGCTTGCCAATAGTCGCGAAACTTCTTTTCTTGCCAATGGGCTTGGCTTTCACTCAAACCTTCTGAAACTGCCGCCTTGATGTCTGCTTGCCAATGCTCAGGAAGACGATGCCCTTTGGCAACTGAGGTTGTGGTTTTTTTGTTGGTGCAAAGCGGGATGGAGGCAGGAAGATTGCTGGGGGGAAGAGTGGTGGCGGATTTTGTTTTTTCCCCCGTGACAATTTGCGCGATAGGGGCGGGAGTGAACTCGTCTTGGGGAGCAGTTAAAGGGGAGGCGTTTTTTTGCTCTGCTTCTGCTTGCGCAGGAGAAGGGAGAAGTGAATCAAGAGCCGATAAGGGTGATGGATGATCGCTTTGTTCAAAGTTCTCTTCGCAGGAAAAACAAGGTTCTGTCTCATCAAACAAAATTTTCTTTTCTAAAACACCGTAAGGTGTTTCCTTTTCTTCTGCCTTTTGAGCTTTTGAGTTTTGTGCAACATCTTTTGGACTTTCGTTAAGCAGTTGTTGCATCTCTGCATTGATTTTCTTGCGTTTTTTTGCCGAAGAACGACCCGCAAAGGATTTTTGTTCAAGCAATTTTTCACGCTCTTGAAAAACATTTTCGCAACGCTTGTTCCATAATCCATTGGCTAAATTTAAAATCTTACCCTCTTGGATGAGCATCTCTAAAACATTAACAAAAGTTCGCTTGTCACAACCACAAAGACGCGCTAAACGTTCTTTCGATATTTCTAAAGGTCGGCCACGGGCATACATTTCATTGAGAAGAATCGTATAGATTCCAATTTCGTGTGCGCGCATCCCACGTACACCTCCTAGAAAGTCATTTTGATACCAACAAACATATGGAAGCCTAGACGATTCATAATGAGGAGTTTCTTGTTGATTAGCGTGTTTCATACTGCAATCTACTTTCTTCTTTTTTATACATTTTTATTGATGATAAAAGCTCAAATAAGGATTTAACTTGTGTTGCTTTTGGCTCTGTTCGATGATGACTAGAGGCTTCTTTACGATGCTTATAAATGATTGGCTGTGCTTGAAGAGCATGCAAACTTACGATTTAAGATTGCGGTGATGGAAAAAATAAAGAATACCACACATTCTCAACGTACTTGCTTTTGGGCAGAAGCTTTGGAGGTGGTCTTTTATATCCGGTAGGGTGGTTAAAGTGTTTTTATGATCTAAAAATAAAAAAAATTTCCCCCGAAAAAGTAAAATTTGTTTCCTTAATTTTATCCTTTTTAGAGGATAATGCAAGCCCGTTTTATAAAAAGGACGTGTTTTTTTAAAAAGACGCGCTATATGGTGAAATTATGAATATCGATGGTTGGCGTCAAAGATTAAGAATCGCTTTGGAAAAAAGTGGGCGGTCAAAAAGATCTATCTCCCTCGCTGCCGGTAAAGGCGCGGGGTACCTTCATTCTATTCTTTCTGAAGGAAAAGAACCAACAATCGAATCTCTCTCGCGAATTTGTCACGAAATTAATATCAGTATGAATTATATTCTTTACGGGAAAGGGGCTAGCCCTGAAGATAAAGAATTTATAGAGCTTATTTCGAAACTCTCTCCGCAAGAGAGACAGGCGATTTTGACTCTTTTGCGGCGACCAATTGACGAAGCTTCAAAATAACTTCCTTCTGTGCTTTTGAGTCAAGGCGACTCCAGTGTTTTATTAATATTATGTCACTCATTTTATCTCTCCTGTGTGTTTATAATTGCAATTTTGTAAGAACAAATAGAGAACAACAAAGGGGCATGAGAGGAACAAAGAATAATAGATTTTTCTTTACATATGTCATTTGAACCCCGTAGATATTTAAAATATATCTTTTATGAAGGATAAAATGGTTGACATCTCTCCTATAGAGGATATAAGACTAACGCTATATTTAGTCTTGTCAAGACAAGGCTATGCTTTATCAACTATCTAAAGGGGGAAATCATGAAAAATATTTCATTCGTTAAAGAGGATGAAATCATTGTCGTTTTATGCGAAGAGGAAAATCCTTGTACTTATGAAGGACCAATCGACGAAATCGAAGAAGTGCTCGAACTGATTGAAGAATGTGAAACTGTTTATAGAGTTTTACGACTCGATCTGACAACTTCTCATGCTGAAGATGTTACCGAACAAATCGCTGATTTTTATGTCGAAAATCATGAAATAAATGAAGAAAATACACAATTGCAGCCCTTCATTTTGAATAGTGAAGCTTATCATGCTTGTTTAAATGAAAGAGCGGCTTGCGATTATGAAGATAATCTCTATGGCTCTTATGAAAAACAGCATCGTTTACGCCCATGTGATGTCTTGACAGATTATTGGTGGTAAACATGCCAAGTTATCTCAAGACTTCGTATCAAGGGATTCCACTTTATTATGCTGGAAATATGCGGAATTTAATCAGACTCGAACCACAAAAACACAACGCTATACTTTTTATATCGCAAGAGGTGGCTCAGTCTATGGCAAAAAAATTGGAGGAAGAATATTGCCGCCATGATTTTTCCGTCGTGCAGTAGCAGGGTTGAAAAAAGAAGCCGCAATGATGGGCCCAAGTGCTTTTTCATTGCGGTGACAATGGTGCACATTATGCTTTCGTTCTTAGGGGAGCCGCTTGGGGGAGAGCTTTGCGGGGATTTTCTTAGCCGATATGGAAAGGAGGGCATGAAGAAAAGAGCCCTATATATGGGGAATTGCGGACGCTTGTGTGTAGGGGGCAGTTGCCGGCTGGTTCATTGGGGGGGGTAAGGCAATGAAGCAGCAGCGGGTTATCCAGTGGGGTTGGAGTGATATGAAAGCATGCTGGAGAACAAAAATGAAGGCTTAGGGGGAAGAGAAGCAGCAGTACAGACAGGTTCCAACCTATAAAAAGGCAAGTTCAAGGGGGAAAAGAGCCGGTTTTTGTGTTTTTGCGGCACGCAAGTAGGGAGCTTGGAATGATACGTAAAGCATGCTGGAAAATGGAAGGAGGTGTTTGACGGGAGAGGTCGTTAAAGCTTGTTTAGACGTATTGGGACACGTGGGGGGCTTTGGGGTGCTTTTGTGTTGAGTGCTGGGGGAGAGCGCCGCAATGATGGGCCCAAGTGCTTTTTCATTGTGGTGACAATGGTGTGCGTTATGCTTTCGTTCTTGGGGGAGACGACTTGGGGGGCTTAGCTGATATGGAAAAGGAGGGGATGAGAAACTTGTGGGGAGGAGGGATGTTGGGGGGAAGCTTGTTGGGGAAAATGTTGGTGGTTGGCTGGTTAAGAGGGAGAACGAGTGGGGGGAGAGGAGAGCTTGAAGCGTATGTAAGGCATATGCTGGAGGGGAGATATGAGGTGTGGAAAAGGGGCAGCCGTACAAGCGTTGAGGAGATGTCAATCTTTAAAAAAAGTTCCGTGTAGGGGGAAGGAGTAGAGTGTTGGAGGAGGGGGGAAAGTAGAGGGCTTTGAGCGCAGGGAGTGCAAAGAGCTTGGATATGAATGTGAAAGCATGTTGGGAAATGAGGGAAGGTGTTTGAGAGGGAAGAAGAGGAAGGCGCTATGGGAGCGCGGTTCTGACCGTTTTTGTATTGAGCCTTAGGGGGCAATGATGGGCGAGAGGTTTTTTTATCGGGGAGAAAATATCACGCGTTATGCTTTCGTCTAGGGAGGGCGCCGCTTGGGGGCTTAACCGATATGGAAAAGGAGGGGATGAGAAACTTGTGGGGAGGGGGATGTTGAGGGGGGCGTTTCCAACAGCTTTTGTGATTTCAGCAGCACAATATTTAAGGATGCTGTCATTCTTAGTGGGGAATGCATCTTAAAAGATATGAATGTTTCAAAGAGAATATGTTGCAAAAAAGCACCTTAAAGAAGGGGAGAAATACTATGCCAATCATTATCGATTGTATTCAAGGAACAGAAGAATGGCAGCAAGCGCGTAATGGTTTGATTACGGCTTCGTTGTTTGAGATGGTTATGGCACGAACAAAACAAGGGCAAAAAACGTCACGCTATCAGAGTGTGATGATGAAATTGGCGGGAGAAAGAATTACCGGAAAAACTGTTGATGAAGGGGCAACACTTTCTATGCGACGTGGGACTGAATTAGAACCAAGCGCGCGACAGCTTTATGGGAAATTTACACATACAGAACCTGAATGTATTGGCTTTGTTTTGGCAGATGACCGCAGACAAGGATTTTCCCCCGATGCTTTTGTGGGAAAAAATGGCTTATTAGAAATTAAAACAAAAAAACCTGAAATTTTGATCCCTCATTTCATGCAAAAGAGCTTTCCAGCAGAACATAAAGCACAATGTCAAGGGGGATTATGGATTTCTCAACGCGAATGGGTGGATTTAATGCTCTATTGGCCGGATATGCCTCCTTTGATTAAACGGGCTTATCGTGATGAAGCATATATTTGCAAGCTTGAAAATGAAATTAGCCGTTTTAATGAGGCTTTGGAGAAGATGGTACAGCAAATTAAATCGGTTGAGACAGGTTTTCATATAAGAACAGAAATTGCTTTGAAGGAGGGAGAAAGCGGGGAGTTTGGAGCGCATGCAAGACGTATGCTGGAGGGCAAAACAAGAATGAGGCGGGGTGGGAAGGGATCTTGTGTAGCGTTGAGGAGAGGCAAAGTTCTATAAAAAGGAAAGAGCAGAGGGGGAAAAGAGCAAAGCATATGTTGGAAGAGGGTGCTAAATAAGGGGGCGCAAAGAGTGCAGGGAGCACAAAGAGCTTGGTCATGAATGTGAAAGCATGGTGGGAAAATGGGGAAAGAAAGGGTGCTTGGAGCGCATGCAAGGCGGCGCGGTATGCTGGAGGGGAAAACGAGAATGGGGAGTAAGGCTAAGTGTTCAGAGGTATGGAGGCTGTGATTTTGGGTGCTTTTGTGGTGAGTGTTGGGGGGGGAGCCGCAATGAAAGGGCTGAGTTGCTTTTTCATTGTGGTGACAATGGTGTACGTTATGCTTTCGTTCTTGGGGGGAGAGAGCTTTGCGGGGGCTTGGGGGATTTTCTTAGCCGATATGGAAAAGGGGGAGATACGCGGCTTTGGGAAGAGAAATGTTGGAGCGGGATGAGGAGGAAATAGTGGGGATGAAGGGGGCAGGTCGTTATCCTGTGACTTGGAGTGACACGAAAGCATGCTAGAGAACAAAAATGAGGTTTAGGGGGAAGGGAAGCAGCAGTGCAGACAGGTTCCAACCTATAAAAAGGCACGTTCAAGGAGGAAAAGAGCTGGTTTTTGTGTTGGAGGAGGGTGCAAGCAAAGAGCGCAAAGAGTGCAGGGAGCGCAAAGAGCTTGGTCATGAATGTGAAAGGCATGGTGGGAAAATGTGGGAAGAAAGGGTGCTTGGAGCGCATGCAAGGCGGCGCGGTATGCTGGAAGGGAAAACGAGAATGGGGAGTAAGGCCAAGTTGTTTAGAGATATGGTGGTGTGATTTTGGGTGCTTTTGTGGTGAGTACTGTGGGGGAGTGGCAATGATGGGCCAATTGCTTTTTCATTGCTGTGACAATGGTGTACGTTATGCTTTCGTTCTTGGGGGGAGAGAGCTTTGCGGGGGCTTGGGGGATTTTTTTTAGCCGATATGGGAAAAGGATGTAGGGGCATGAGAAAAAGTCTGTGTGGAGTCAAGTGGGCTTGTTGGGGAAAAGATTGGGGGGCAGGTTGTGGAAAAAATAGAGGGGTGGAGGAAAGGGGAGAATAAGAAAAGAACGGATAGAGACATTATAATCTTTATGTTTTTCTACACTACCTTGTTATAGAAAATCAAAAATTACCACACCTTGTGAATTCACTGCGGGACTGATCTTAAAGCTCTTCAAAAGCACTGATCAATAGATACTTCTCCATATAACTTTGATAAATGATATTAGTATGATCCCGAAGATAAATGCACCAATATTTACCAAATATCCTTTTATACTGATGAAAATTAATAACCCTATACTTATTATTCCTAGTGGTATATTCCACGTAAAAAACGAAATATAGGTATTATTCCACAAATAATGAAAATTACATTCATGATACTACCAATTACATGCTCGGTATTATCTTGTCGTCTGTTCTCTTGCTTTCTACTAATTTCAGAAGCCTTGTCATTATCTTTAAAAGTTTTATGATAGAACTGATTGTAAGCAGCTCTCTTTTGAGGATCTTTAAGAACTTCATAGGCTTCACAAATTTTTCTGAATTTTTGTTCTGCTTCGGTACTAGAATTATGATCAGGGTGGTATTGCAGAGCTAATTTACGAAAAGCAGATTTTATCTGTTTAGCGTTGCATTCGTAGCTTACACCAAGAATTCCATAATAATCGTCTTCATTTACTATCATTAAATACAGCTACTTTGTGTATTGCTCTTATTTTATAAGATCGTTTAATTGATCTCTTTTGAATGTATCGACATGTGTTATTTTTATGTTAGAAATATGGTGAACATTGTATTGAGTGGCATGGCTGTACTTGGGGCTATTGTCTCTAAATGAGAGGAGATACAGTTCAAAACGCTTAAAAATGCAGGGTGTTTTTAATATTTTAGAAATATTTTTTACAAAAATAGATTAAAAGAGAGACGATAAATCAAATGTAAAAGGGACGGCAATAATAGCCAAGGTTGTCATTATTGTAAATAAACAGGCAGGAACCTTAAATCTAAAACGCCAAAGTAAACTTATGGGAACAGACATTATCGTTGTTATTACGAATGCTACGATAAACCATTGCAGGAATAAGTTCATTATATTAATTTCATTATTAAAATGATTTTGATTAAGACGATTTTGTTTTAGTTCTTCCTCTGAAACACAATCGATAATAGAAAAGCCATAATAAACAGGAAATTTTCCACCTGGACAAGCGCTAACAGAAAATTGTTCAAGCTCTAACCATTCTCTTTCGCGTTCTTTTTCCAATATCTTCTTTTTTATTTTCTGTCTTATATATTCTTTTGAAATACAATTGATCGGAGAAGTACTTCCAACAAAAAGACCATCTGTTGTACATCCACTCGTTGTATGATGCGTAAATAAAACAGCGCTTATTACGATAGCGAAGAAAATAAAGTGTTTAAACATAAGGTATTTATTGTCGTTTGTTTCTGATGAGCTTTTATAAGTCATTTCTGTTGAATAAATCAATATGTGTTATTTTTGTGTTGAAAATATACGTAAAAACGTATTTAATAAAAATGGTTATAATGATCATAATGTGTCTAAATAAAGGTGTGGTACTGGCTAAAACCCCGCATATGTGGGGTTTTAGCTTATTGGAGGAGATATGACAGCAGAAAATATGCAGAATATATAAGGGGATCTGTAGACAAAATGGTTGTCCTAGGGTGGGGAGAGTAGGCAATATCCAAAATACTCCAAATGAAATATACTTGTTGTTGTACATTCACGCACTTGTTTTAATAAAGATATCTCGCTCTAAGCTCATTTCACAGCCATTTTATGCCGGCGTTCATAAATTTCATACTGGCGCTTGTGAATAATATCGTGAGGGGTATAACGGTCAAGCCCCGTAAATTATAAACCCCAGAGGTTATAAACATTGCGCACCCTATCTTACTTTATGAAAAAGTAAGTTGGTACTATTGGGGGCCGTTGCCAAAATTGCGGCATGGGCTGTAGCTCTTGAGACGATTCATAATCTCGTTTACTGGGAGGCTTCTTACGAAGAGATATGCTTTTCTTGGAAAGTTTCTCGCCATACGGATCTTTCTGTTTGTGAACTGTAAGCGAAGAGGAGTGATTGATTTCAATAGAATAGAGGGGGAGAGAATTTTTTGCTCTTCGGGCTCTTATGCAAGAGGAATAACGCTATCTGTATCAATCAAAGTATTCGTATAAAAAAGATGCGTGTTGAAAGAGGGATGGCTTAGAACACGTGGAAAATCATAGTGTATAAAATTGGTAATGAGGGATCTTCTTTGAAACCGCGGGCTATCAATTTTCTGGTATATGGGATGTTTGCCATATGGGATTTTTGCCATATGGGAGCGTGGGGTGGCTTCTTGAAAGCTTCACTGTGGAGGGGTATCACTGTTTGTTTTTTTTCTTTTGGTAAGGGGTGGGGAGAATGGGAAAGGCGTTGAGAGGAGGTTCTGGAAATGGCTCTGTTAGATTTGTTGTAAATGACGAATAGGATCGATGAAGCTTATTCTAATTTTTACAGGGAATACTTGTGTTGCTTGAGGTGGATAGAGAGGCTGGAAAGATAAGATTATTCGTTTTGGGGCGGATAAAGGTATCAATGGGATGTATTCAAACAATGAGTTTATAATAATTCATTATTGAGATTTAATTTGAATTTCAATGAGAGCCCGAAATAGTGTGAGATGTTCTTATTTCAACCCTTCTTATTCAGACGCTCTTATATTGAATCAAGTAAAATCGTTTGTTTGCATATTACAAACAGGGTGAGCTTGTGGGGAAAAATATTCAAGAAATAAAATATTGAAAAAATAAAAATGCCTATACCGTCTCAAGTGCTAAGAGCTGTTGCAACAGTGAGGCTTGGTAAAGAGAAGGAGTAAAGGGGGACAATCTTACAGAAATGAAAGAGAGGGGAGGCAAGGAAAGGGGGAGGCAAGGAAAGGGGGAGGCAAGGAAAGGGGAGGCAAGGAAAGGGGTGGGGGGATATTCTTTGGGGGCGGTCAATTTCAAAAGCCGTTCGTAAGGCATTTTAGAGATTAAGCGTGGCATTGAGGCTCTTGATTTTGAAGCTACTGATTTTGAGGCTACTGATTTTGAGGCTACTGATTTTGAGGCTATTGAAGCGCATGGTTTAAAGGATGGAGGATTTGATGAAGCCGATGAAGGTTGGGGAAAAGATTTAGGCTTATAGGGAAGACTTATAAGGGCAAGAAGAGAGAGGCAAAAGAAGAATAAAATGGTGCTGCGAGAGAGGATTGAACTCTCGACCTCTCCCTTACCAAGGGAGTGCTCTACCACTGAGCTACCGCAGCCCTTTTCAATCTTTGCGCTGTCTTGTGCCATATTGTCAGAAAATAGGCAAGAGAACATTTGTATATTCTTGCAAGAAAACGTATCTTATGTCATGACATATGTTTCTTATATGCTTAAATATTTAAGGTTATGAGTTGCTTGGATAGAAGCTCAACACTGTTTAAAAGGTTGCGCAATGACACAAATGCATCAAAAACAAAAACAAAATGAAATTAATCATCAAGATGAAAAAGCAAAACGACGTCAAGAAAGATTGGCACAACAATTGCGTCAAAACCTGAAACGTCGAAAAGAGCAAAGCCGAAAAAGAGCACAACCAGAGCTCTAAAATGCAAAAAGCTCTAAAATGCAAAAAAATGTTTTTTAGTAAATTTTTGCAACCAAACTTCTCAATAATTTGTTCTCATAGTTAGAATGCGTTCTAAAACGATTAATAAAGCATAACTTCCCGAAGGGGGATAATCCTTTGGAAGGGCAGGCACAAAGGAAAAGAGGGAAAACACGATGGATTCTATTCAAATTGTTGGGGGAAAAAAACTTCAAGGAACAATTCCTATTTCTGGGGCAAAAAATGCTGCATTGCCTCTTATGATTGCGGCGCTGCTGACAGAAGAAACGCTCACTTTAGAAAATATTCCGCATCTGGCCGATGTTGAATTGCTTATTCGTATTCTCAATAATCATGGTGTTGGATATGCCGTTGATGGACAAGAGTTTAACGATGAATGTGTGAATTCAAGAACAATTCATTTTACGGCGCAAAAAATAGCCACAACACGGGCACCATATGAACTGGTGAAAAAAATGCGTGCAAGCTTTTGGGTTATCGGACCACTGCTTGCACGATGCGCAGAGGCTTATGTTTCGCTTCCTGGAGGATGCGCTATTGGAACAAGGCCTGTCGATTTTATCCTTGAGGGACTTAAAACTTTAGGCGCACAGATTACTATCGAAAATGGATATGTTCATGCAAAAGCGCTAAAGGGGTTAAAAGGTGCTCACTATCGTTTCCCTAAAGTCACTGTTGGTGGAACCCATGTGCTGCTGATGGCGGCGACAATGGCAAAGGGAACAACCACTCTTGAGAATGCAGCTTGTGAGCCAGAAGTGACAAACCTTATTCGAACCCTGAATGCTATGGGGGCTCAAATAACCGGTGAAGGAACAACAACGCTTACAATTGAAGGGGTTAAAAAACTCAACGGTGCTAGAGTACGCGTTATTGCTGATCGAATCGAAGCGGGAACATATGCAATGGCTGTTGCTATGACGGGAGGAGATGTCTTTCTTAAAAATGCAAATCCTAATCATCTCACAAAGGTGCTTAAGGTGCTCCAAAAAACAGGACTCGAGATTCAAATAGAACCTCAAGGAATTCATATTAAGCGAAATCCAAAGAACACCAAAATTATGCCCGTTGATATTAAAACAGGACCTTATCCTGCTTTTCCAACTGATCTCCAAGCGCAATTCATGGCGCTCATGACACGGGCTGAAGGAATCGCGCATATTACAGAGACGGTTTTCGAAAATCGTTTTATGCATGTTCAAGAACTCAATCGCTTAGGGGCAAAGATAAAGCTTGATGGGCAGACGGCAACTGTCTATGGAACAGAGAATTTGCAAGGGGCTCCTGTCATGGCGACGGATTTGCGTGCTTCTGTTTCTCTTGTGATTGCAGCATTGGCAGCAAAGGGAGAAACAATCGTCAATCGTGTTTATCATCTTGATCGTGGATTTGAGAGATTAGAAGAAAAATTGGCTCGTTGTGGCGCAAAAATCCAACGTATCACAGTGTAAAGCTTTCAAAGATATGCTCCAAAGAATGGCTTTGAGAGGTTGCTTGGGGGGTGGCTGTTGTGTGGGCGGCATGCTTTCATGACACGGGGTTGAGGGAAGCGCGCATATTACAGAGACGGTTTTCGAAAATCGTTTTATGCATGTTCAAGAACTCAATCGCTTGAGGGCGCAAATAAAGCTTGATGGGCGAGAGAGCAACGCATCTCATGGAACAGAGAATTTGCAAGGGGGGCCTCATCATGGCGACGGATTTGCGTGCTTGTTGTTTCTCTTGTGATTGCAGCCCTCTTACTCTTGTTACATTGGTAGCAAAGGGAGAAACAATCGTCAATCGTGTTTATCATCTTGATCGTGCATTTGAGAGATTAGAAGAAAAATTGGCTCGTTGTGGTGCAAAAATCCAACGCATCACAGTGTAAAGCTTTCAAAGATATGCTGAATGCTTTGCGCTGTGGTTGAGGGGGGGGCGATTGCTTGGGGGCGTTTTAACACAATGTTTGCTTGTTGGGAGGGGCTGGGCTTGGGGCGCTGGGCTTGGCTGGTGCATTTTTAATGGTTTACTCTCTTGCTTGTGGAATTTTGGAGCCGTACATTCTTGATGATTTTCTCAATAGTTCTTTCAAATCTCCATCTTTCAAGGGTATGGCTTTTGTGGCTGCTGTTTTCTTTTCGGAATGGTTTTTCTTTCGTGTAAAGTTTTGCTTCTCTCACTCTTGAGGAGGCTCGTGATTATTGTCTAAGTTTCGTTCATGGCGCTCATGACGCGGGGTGCATGACACGGGCTGAAGGAATCGCGCATATTACAGAGACGGTTTTCGAAGATCGTTTTATGCATGTTCAAGAACTCAATCGCTTGAGGGCGCAAATAAAGCTTGATGGGCGAGAGAGCAACGCATCTCATGGAACAGAGAATTTGCAAGGGGGGCCTCATCATGGCGACGGATTTGCGTGCTTGTTGTTTCTCTTGTGATTGCAGCCCTCTTACTCTTGTTACATTGGTAGCAAAGGGAGAAACAATCGTCAATCGTGTTTATCATCTTGATCGTGGATTTGAGAGATTAGAAGAAAAATCGGCTCGTTGTGGCGCAAAAATCCAACGTATCACAGTGTAAATCTGTAAGATGTCTCTCAAAAATGGCTTTGGGAGGGGGTGATATGTTGTTAGGTGTGCTTTTGGGAGGCTTGATCTCAAAAATAAAGGGTTATTAGTCCTCTCAATAAACGTGGGTTTTATTTCATGGTTTTGGAGTTTTTACGAGCGGGCATAAAAGTTTGAGAGGCGGGGGTGGAGCTCATAAAATAAAGACTGTTTTTAAATTTTATTGCTAATTTCCTGAAATTGCTTTATACCTTAAAGGGTAACTTTGGTCGTCTACGCAGCGATCAGTAGGGTCTGAAAGCCCTAAAGTTCAGTACATAAGATTAGCCTACTTTTGTAGGTATCCCGGGATTCCGGGAGTTTTTGCCATGTCCAGGTGCGATGAGCACTAAAAGCAAAAAAAGCTGACTGAACTCAGTACTTTCAGACTCCCGGAATACCAATGCGAGGGCGCTCGCAACCGGCAGGGGAGCTTGAAGTGAAAGCTAAAAATCCACACTTTAACGACATTTCGATAGGCAGAAAAATTCGCTTTAAAAGAACAATGCTGGGAATGCCGCAAAAGAAATTAGGTAGCCAGTTAGGTGTGACTTTTCAACAAATCCAAAAATATGAAAAAGGCTCTAATCGTATAGGAGCTGGGCGTTTACAAGAAATTGCCGATATTCTTAATGTTCCCATTTCTTTTTTCTATACGGATCTCTCGACAAAAGAAAATGCCTTGTATTGCTGTGATGAAGGGATCGCAAGTAAAGAAGAGCACATCCTTTTGAAAAGTTTTAGAGAGCTCAAACCTCAAAAACAGAAAGCAATTTTGTGTTTGATTGTCTCATGAGATAAAAACACTGTTTTAAATTTTATTGCTGGTCTCCAGAAATTATTTTATGAACAAGCACCAGGGTTCTCGTCGTACAGTGTGGTTGAATGGTGAAACCCAAAGCCTGAAAATCCAAGATGAAACATTGGCCTGCTTTATAAGTATCGCGAGATTCTGGGAGTTTTTGCTATGTCCAGGTGCGATGAGCACTAAAAGCAAAAAAGCTGACTCGGATTCAGTGTTTTTGACTCCCGGAATACCAATGCGAGGGCGCTCGCAACCGGCAGGGGAGCTTGAAGTGAAAGCTAAAAATCCACACTTTAACGACATTTCGATAGGCAGAAAAATTCGCTTTAAAAGAACAATGCTGGGAATGCCGCAAAAGAAATTAGGTAGCCAGTTAGGTGTGACTTTTCAACAAATCCAAAAATATGAAAAAGGCTCTAATCGTATAGGAGCTGGGCGTTTACAAGAAATTGCCGATATTCTTAATGTTCCCATTTCTTTTTTCTATACGGATCTCTCGACAAAAGAAAATGCCTTGTATTGCTGTGATGAAGGGATCGCAAGTAAAGAAGAGCACATCCTTTTGAAAAGTTTTAGAGAGCTCAAACCTAAAAAGCAATTTTAAGATTAAATTTTCGTTAGAATCAAAAAAAGATTAAAGAGGCTCTTGCTAAATAATAAATTATTATATAAAGCTTTTTCTAGAGAAGGGGGTTAACATTTCTCCTCCCCCCCCCCCCGCAGAAATGTCCAAATAAAACCTCCTTCTCATCGTTTTAAAAATCACGAAAAATTTTATCTTTTATCCTTTATTTTTTTTAAAAGAGTGACTTATTTGTGCTAGAAAAGTTGCTGTATTAGGTAAATTGGAGGGCGGGGTGTTTTTAGTAGGGATTTGGGAAGGGCTGGAAAAGTCGTCTTGCCAAATAGAGTTCTCAAAAGAAAATCTTGGAAAGAAACTATCAAAGGGGTGGCTTAAAAGAAGCTACCAAAAATCCGGAACTTCAGGCTTTAAATGAGGACCAATCCGTACCGCTGAGACCTTTTCTGCTAAACCGGTGCGATCTGAAATCTCAACCGCTAAACCACAAAGGGTGGCGGGACCACACGCCGGTTCAAAACGATCTTGCTTCGTCTTATAAAGAAAACGGTGTAAGGGTTCTTCTTTATCCATTCCAAGAGAGGAGTTATAATCTCCACACATGCCTGCATCTGTTAAATAGGCGCTCCCACCTTCTAAGATCTGCGCGTCAGCCGTGGGAATATGCGTATGGGTGCCAACGATAACACTCACACGACCATCAAGAAAATGGCCAAAACATTGCTTCTCGCTTGTCGTTTCTGCGTGAAAGTCAAAAATAATCGTATCGGCTTGCTCCATCAACGAACAGGCAAGCAGAATATTTTCCGCTGTTTCAAATGGATCTTCTACTTTACACGGCATAAAAACGTTGCCCAACAGATTGGCGACAAGAACACGGGCGCCATTTTTTGCCGTAAAAACACCAGAACCTTTTCCAGGAGTTTCTTTCGAAAAATTGGCAGGGCGTAAAAAACGATCACTCTCATGGGCATACTGCAATGCTTCTTTGTGAGAAAAAGCATGATTACCTGTGGTGACAACATCAACACCGGTTATCAAAAGATCTTGATACGTTTCTTGTGTGAGACCAAAACCACCAGAGGCATTTTCACCATTTACCACAACAAAATCAAGCTGCCATTTCTCAATCAGTTGAGGAAGGTATTCAAAAACAGCTTTACAGCCTGTGCTACCAACAATGTCACCTAAAAATAAAAAACGCATAGGCGCTTTAATCACATTTTAACATTTTAAGAAACCTTTTTCTGTAAAAATTCCTTGTACCTGTAGATCGTGTTCTGCTGCGGGAATAGAGGAAACCTCCTGACATGAAAATCCTATGCCCCATAATATCATTTGATGCCCTTGTTTTTCAAGAGCTGCAACAGCACGGTCATAGTATCCTCCTCCATAGCCAAGACGGTGACATTGACGATCAAATGCAGAAAGCGGAACAATAATATTATTGGGGGCAACAACGTCATTGTCTGCACCCGGACCAAAGGTGCCAAAACGCATGGGCTCTAAAATCGTGCTGGGCGAAAATGCACGGAAAATCATGGTGGTGGAATCAAGAACTGCTGGTAAGGCTAAATGCCCACCGCGTAACGCTACAGCATCCAGTAAAGGACGCGGGTCAATTTCCGATTTAATGGGCCAATAGCCTGCTAAAATGAGGCGTGAAAAATCGGTTCCCTTCTTTTCAAGGTATTCAATAAAGTGGCAACAAGCACGCTGCGAAAAGAGTGCGCGCTCTTCTGTTAAAAGAGCATCACGACGCGATAAACCGCTTTTGCGTTGCTGTGTGCGAAGAGATGAAGCAGATTCACAGAGGGGATTTTGTGTCATTGTCTCGTCAATTGTTTTATAAGATGCTGATATTTTATCCATTGTTGGCGTTTTGTAAATCTCTGTTAGGACAAGAGCTGTGCTCATGAAAAAAAGTGTGTGCTCTTTATAGGGGGTATCTTGGTGCGATAAACCGCTTTTGCGCTGCTTGCGTGCGAAGGGATGAAGCAGATTCACAGAGGGGATTTTGTGTCATTGTCTCGTCAATTGTTTTATAAGATGCTGATATTTTATCCATTGTTGGCGTTTTGTAAATCTCTGTTAGGACAAGAGCTGTGCTCATGAAAAAAAGTGTGTGCTCTTTATAGGGGGTATCTTGGTGCGATAAACCGCTTTTGCGCTGCTTGCGTGCGAAGGGGTGAAGCAGATTCACAGAGGGGATTATTTTGTCAGTGCTGTCTGTTTTATAAAATAAAGCCCCTCGTCATTTTTATTTCTTGAAAAGAGAGTATCGTCATTGGTCTTATGTAAAAGGACGCTCTCAATTTTAGCTGGAAAAATTTTTATGCAAAAAAGTTATACAAATAAAGGGTGATCCACAACAGCCGATGGAAAAAGCTGATCCCGGGAACCTATACAAATAGGTGGGCGCCATATGAAAAAGCCCACGGGCTTGATCAGGGACAGCTCCCTTGGAGATCATTAAGGTCTCAGGAATACGTTATTTCCTGTCGAGAAGCGCAGAACACCCTCCTTAATATAAAACAATTTCAGAGTTTCTGCTAGAGATAAAATAACCTCGCTCTCTTCTTTTTCATAAAGTATTTCAGGAGAGATTGATGATATTGTCGGTGGTTGCTCGAAATGGCTGTATGATGGATGGCTTATTCAAAGTAAAAAAGCAAAAATATGAGTGGGGGTGGGTGTTTGAGTGACGTAGAACGGTTTATTGGCAATGGCTTGATTGGCTCTTTTGGGACAGTGCTTGATTTTTATGTTTCGTGGTAATGCTTGGAGGAGTTTTGAAAGGAATATTTCTTATTCAAGGATGTTGGTTGAATTGGTGTTGCACCTTTGAAGTTTTTGCTTTGTGAAGCCATATTTCAGGGCTGTTTTATCAACTTTGAGGGGTGGAGGAGAGCCGATACGGTATGTGCTGTGCTATGGTTGAAGCTCAAAAATAAAAAACAGACGATGACAGTTTATCAGAGGCGCTAAGCGATGTTGTAAGCTTTTTTCAAAAAGTATTTTTTGAGGATCGTGTTTACAATTTTTTTTTATCCATGATGGAAGGTGTGAAAAGAAGAAACGGCGTGAAGAGGACTTAGGCGTGAAGCCCCCGTATGCTTGCTATGAGAAGAAATTCTGTAAGGGGCATATTGGCAGTGTTTGGAAGATGCCTGCAATACAAAAAAAGTCCAAATTCAAAAAAGGCACTGTGAATTGTGTGGGGGGTGATGGGGTGGTTATAAGCAGGGGCAGTTTATTGAGTGGAATGTGAAACAGGTTTTTGCCGTCTTATCTAGGTTTGAAAGGATGCCGTAAAGCGTCTTATTCTTGAATGGTTTCAAAGAGCTTGGGGTGATTGTTCGTCTAACAGAGCTTGCACGCGCTTTTGAAGCCTGCGCATTTGTGGAGTGTAATCCAAAGCTGTTTCATCAATCTTAAGAGCCAAGTTTTGAACGCTCTGTTGCTTCCATGGTAATGGCTAAGTTTCAAAAAAAGGCACTGTGAATTGTGTGGTGGTTATAAGCAGGGGCAGTTTATTGAGTGGAATGTGAAGCCGGCTTGCGTCTTATCTAGGTTTGAAAAGATGCCGTAAAGCGTCTTGTTCTTGAATGGTTTTAAAGAGCTTGGGGTGATTGTTCGTCTAACAGAGCTTGCACGCGCTTTTGAATCCTGCGCATTTGTGGATAGTAATCCAATGCTGTTTCATAAGCTTTAAGAGCAAGTTTTGGACGCTCCGTTGCTTCCATGACAACGCCAAGTTCAAAAAAAGCACTATAATTGCGCGGCTCAAGTTCAAGAGCATGGTTGAGATCAAGCAGGGCAAGTTTGAAATCGTTCAGTTGAATGTGAATCCAAGCGCGTCTTATCCAAGCTTCAGAATGAGTAGGTAAAAGTGCAAGAGCATTGTCAATATAATCAAGCGCAAGTCCATAATCGTCGCTGTTGAGTGCATTTTCGGCCCATGACATTAAAAGATCAATCGTCTCACTCCCCGATTGGGACCATAAATGTTGAAGTTGTTGACTGATCTTTTTCGCTTTAGCAACATCAGCACAATATTTCAATTCTTTGAGTAAACGTGAAATTTCTGCTTCTTTGCGTTGCTTAACTCTGTCAACATGGGAAAGCTGCTCTTTGTCAAGATCTTCAAGAATAACCGCCGAGGAATCAGAAACGGAGGGCGTTGAGGAAGGGGGAGGAGAATTGGGAATAAGATCATCTAACGGTAAAAGCGATTGTGGAGAAGGCCGCTCTTCAGGAAGAGAAGGAGGATTTTGCCCATAGCTCGAGGGAATAAAACAAAAAACGCCAACAAAAAAAAGAAAAAATGCGCGCTGAAAAATACAGAAAAAACGCAGCTGAAAAAATCGAAAGGCTTTTAAAAAAATAGAAGAATCCATAAAAACAAGCCCCCAAAAGATAAATCACCAAATATTATCAAATACTAGACTTGTAATCAACGCACTTATAACCAAAAAAACGCAATAAAATTTTTTTAAGCCTACAATCAAAGTAGGCATAAAAACATTGATCCTAAAGAAATTAGTCCTAAAAGAATTAGCCCTGACGTGCTCTAAAACGTGGGTTCGTTTTATTAAGAATATAAACACGACCCTTACGACGCACCAAACGATTGTTACGGTGGCGCTCTTTTAGTGCTTTAAGCGAATTTTTAATTTTCATCATATTCACCGTTTAAATAGTTTACGTAACACAATACTATAATACAATATTAAAACACGAAAATACAATATTACAACCCCAATAGACTGCTTACTCTATGAGCCTTGCATTGCGATATCGTACTTGCATGATAACATCACACGATACACTTTTTCACTGTGATCACAAAAAGAAAAGCGCACTCTTAAGGTACGCATTAACCACTTCATTAGCACAACGATAAGTGAAAATTGCAAAAAAGTAGGAGAGATTTAACAAGAAGTCTTATTCTTGTCAAGGGTATATCCCTTACAAATTCCTTAGGGTGTGTTAAGGGTTGGCCTTGAAGGTAAAAATTTTCTCGTAAAAAAAGGACACAAAAAAGCACAAAGAGTGGAAAAAAGTAAAAGCCTTTTCAGCTTTAAACAAATAAGCTCTGTTAGGGAGTGTTGAAAGATCAGGAGCGCTGTTGAGCCGTTGGATTGTTGAAGTGGTGTGGGTTTTTGTCGTTAAGGGCAAGGTGTGGCTTCTTAAAACGTAAGGGGCTTGTTTGTGGGGGCTCGTGAAGCCCTATCAGGTGCATGCGCCGGCTGAAATGCTTGAAGTGGGGGGAAGAGGGGACGCCGTTGGATTGTTGAAGTGGTGTGGTTTTTGTTGTTAAGGGCAAGGTGGCTTCTTAAAACGTAAGGGGCTTGTTTGTTGCGGGCTCGTGAAGGCCCTGTCAGGTGCGTGCGCCGGCTGAAATGCTTGAAGTGGGGAAGAGGGGGAGCCGTTGGAATTGTTTCTTGTATTGGCTATACGCACATAATATCATGCCGATAGTTTCAAACGTCCCCTTATGAAAAATCTCATACCCTCAATATGGGTCATCAATAACTGGTAATCACATTAAATACGTCTAGAAATATGAAAATAAGGATTATGGTATTTTAATACCACGTTTTTCACGACTTTTTTTATTTATTAATTTCTTTATTACATTTTTGAATTGCTAAGTTTAGTCCTGTAAGCGCTTTACGGTACAGTTTTCGATATTTAATGGTAGAATAAACAAGCCAAACGGATAATGTTATTATTGCACAACCGACAATGATCCCTAGAATGCGCCCTAATATTATAGCTTCAGTCATTTTCTCTCCTTATTGTATTTTGATTAGCAACCGCTTCGTCTAGTTGTTTCATTACTTTTTTCAGTTTCTTCTTTACTATGATCCGTAGCACCAAAGAGATTGGTATCGAACCGTACAGAATTAATGCGCATATCAGCCCGATTGCAGTTGCTACATTCATCTGAGGTTTATCCGCACTGCCTAATATTGAGAGGAAAATGTATAAACAGATGCTTATAAAAATTATGAATATAAACTCTCTCAGTGAAACAACACCAGCCTTTAATGTTTCCTTAACTTCTTTTTGGATATCGAGGACTAAGTCCCATTGAGAAGATGTATCATTTTGTTCTTTTGGTGATGCATTTGATAGGTTTGGTTTTGTCATGTTGATATTCGTTTGTTTCTTGAGGGTTTTGTCTTTTGATAAAGCGAATAACTCAGTTTCTCAGACTATGTTTATGAAATGAAAAAAGATTTCTGTAGTTGTTAAAATGATAATACGAATGACTTGCTACGTCTGTAGCGCATCTTCCCTTTATTATTATGAGGCATGTACAATTTTTCGTGCCGCTGTATAAAAGATTCGTTTTGTGAGTACAATTATATTTTATGACTAAACTATAGGCGAAGAGGCATTTAATATTGAAGTGTTTAGCCGGTTGAATTTACTTAAGAAAAGCTTGATTGTTGATAGATCGGCACAGGAATCTTCGTCCTTGAGCGCGGTTAGGCGCGCAAATTTGAATAATGTAACTTTATAGGGGAAAGAACGAAGGCGATAGACATAACGGAGGTCACAAATATTACAAATGTTAAAGTGAGTGATATTTTAAGCGGTTGGTGTTTTAGCGTGTAAGCTAAATTTACGGTTTTCTTTCAGTGTGGAGTGTATGTACATCTGCTCTTTTAAGCCTTATCGCGAAATGAAATAAGGAGAGACGCTTCAAGCCCTAGAAAATACGACACAGGTAATATCGCCTTATGAGGGGAGAGAGGATATTGCTATGATGGATAAGCTTAGTACTGTAATTATATCTTTGACATGAAACTCAAGGGGTGGTGCGGAGCGGCGCTTGGCACTTTTGTGAAAGAATGAACACAAGAAGGGAGACTAGAGGCAATGAGAACGCATTGTTAGAATGCTCTCTATAGGCCGCAAGAGGTAAGTTTATCCTCTAAAGGTTGGAATTAAAAGGCTTAAAGATTGGCATTAAAAGAAAAATGAAGGGGCTGCGTATGTTATGGGGGAATATTTATGCTGTGGGAGGTGGAGAGGTAGTGAAGTTGGGGGCTGGTGGATTGTTTTTAGCCGTGGGGGGATATTTTTGAGAAAAGGAAGGGGAGAAGAGCTAGGGGGTGGAGTTGAAGGGTTGGGAGCGCTTGTTGTACTGCTTGGATATTGGTGTGGAGTGAAGCTTTGTTTTTGAGGGCGGATGAGATGTTCGTGTAGGATGAAGCGGTTTGGAGGGGGAAGAGGTGATGTTTTTAAGAGAGAAGGAGCTTGTAGGAGGGCTTCACGCCCTTTCAGGGGAGAATTAAAAGGTTAGGGGCGCTTTTGAAGCCGATGGATATCGGTGTGGGGGGAGAGGTTGTTTTTTCAGTTCATTTGGGGGAAAAGTGTGAAAAAGTATTTGTATATATGTGGGCTTAAGATTTGTTGGCTGGTCCCAGTAATTGGATGATATGCCCCATTTTGCGGTTGGGGTGAACAGTGCTTTTGCCATATAAATGGATCGAGGTGCGCTCTTGCTTCAGAAAATATTTTAACGTGCTAAAATTGTTACCAAGAAGATTGGTCATTTGGCAATCGCTATGGCGATAGGGACTGCCTAAGGGAAGTCCGCAAATAGCACGGATATGCTGTTCAAATTGTGAAGTTATGCATGCCTTTTGTGTCCAATGACCAGAATTATGGACACGCGGTGCTAATTCATTCACTAAAAGATGACCATTCGTTAAGACAAAAAGTTCAATACAAAGAACACCAACATAATCGAGGGCATCCATGACTGTTACACTGATTTCTTGAGCTGCTTTTTGCACGTCAAGTGGAATATGTGATGGAACAAAGGACTTATGAAGAATACCATTTTTGTGTTGATTTTCAGGGCAGTCATAAAAAATATGTTCTCCTTGTTTTGTACGTGCCGAAAGAACCGAAATTTCCGATAAAAAAGGGACTATTTCTTCTAAAATACAAGGCTGTTCCTGAAAAGTCCTTAAGGCTTCGTCAAGGGTTTGTTCATCTGGGTGATCAAGCTTGATCTGGTTTTTTCCGTCATAACCAAAACGACGCGTCTTTAAAAGACCACGTCCGCCTAAGGTATCAAGAGCGGAAAGAAGAGAAGAAGAATTGTCAACAGCGTGCCATAACGCGGTGCCAATCCCTTGATCACGCAAAAATTGCTTCTCAAAAAGTCGATCTTGCGTGATCTCTAATGCTTTGGAAGAAGGATAAACAGGCTTACTCTTTTCTACATATTGAACCGTTTGAAGCGAAAGATTTTCAAATTCATAGCTGACAACATCACACTGAGAAATAAAATGATCTAAAGCTGATATATCGTCATAGGAGGAAACAATATGGTTGTTTGCTGTTTGAGCGGCTGGGCAATCGGCTTCAGGGCAAAAAATAACGGTTCGAAATCCTAATTCTGCGGCCGCTATGGCGAGCATCCGCGCTAATTGTCCCCCCCCGATTAAACCAATGACGCTGCCTGGAGGTAACATGGTGAAGGGAGTGGTGTTGGACGAGGTGGTGTTGGCTAAGGTGGTGTTGGAGGGAGTGGTGTTGGACGAGGTGGTGTTGGCTGAGGAGGTGTTGGAGGGAGTGGTGTTGGACGAGGTGGTGTTGGCTGAGGAGGTGTTGAAAAACGGTGCCATTTTAAACCTCCGTTACAGGCGTTTGGGCGACATTGGCTGTTTGTTGTTGACGCCAATCTTCTAATCGTTGGGCGAGATCATGGTCATAAACGGCCATAACGGCTGCGGCTAAAAGGGCTGCATTAATTGCGCCTGCTTTGCCAATTGCTAATGTGCCGACGGGTATCCCTGCTGGCATTTGTACGATTGAAAGCAAAGAATCTTGACCAGAAAGAGAGTGAGAATGCACTGGAACGCCAAAAACAGGAAGAGGAGTAAGGGCTGCTAACATACCTGGAAGATGCGCTGCCCCCCCCGCACCGGCAATTAAAACTTTAAACCCTGCTTCTTTTGCTTCTTTGGCAAATTGATAAAGGCGTTCAGGAGTTCGGTGTGCTGAGACAATATGCGAACTATGAGAAATACCAAGATTCGTCAAAATATCTGCACTATGGCACATCGTTTGCCAATCCGATTGGCTCCCCATTAAAATCGCCACATCACATGATTTTTTCATCATTCTCTATCCTTTTCAAAGGTTCAATGCGATTCTTTATCATTATTTTTTTAAAGTTTTATATTCTTTTTGCAAAGCCAATTGATGACAGAGAAACAGTTATTTTTCAAATAAGGCGGAAAGCTAAAAATTTAAAGGGGATCTCGAGAGATGAAAAACTAAAGTATTGAAGGCATGAAGCACTTCTTGTGAGGGGGGAGGGCAATGTCACGGGGTGGCGTGGGACCCATGAGGCTGTTGAGCTTGCGGTATTGTCTTTTATTTAAGATAAGAGGGAAAAATGTATTGGGGAAAAGCCATTGATTATAAGTTTTTTTTAAAAAAATGTCTTATTTTTTATTTGCTAAAATAAACAAGATCACCATATGATATAAAATCTGTTGCAATTTGAAACATTGCTTATGAGAAAAAGAGATTTTTATGTCAAAAATGTGTTGCAAAATGAGGATATTCTTTTGAGAAAAAAAGAGATGTATATCTCTCGATTTCAAAGCCTATTTATTTTGTTGTTCAAGTGATTCTTTTGTGAGTGGGGGATATAATCTTTATAGGGGATATAATCTTTATAATTGTCGATATATCTTTAACAATGGCTGATATAAGGGGAAGCGAATAATCAACGCTTTTGTGCTTTTAACGCTTTTGTTGAGATGTGCTTCTGAGCGATTATATCGTTTTTTCACTTAAATATAATGGCAATATCAATCGCGAGTGACGAATTGTGAATAATAAATCCATGGTCTCTTTTTTGCCTAATTTTGTAATATGGTGAACGCTGAAATAAATAAGAGTTAAACAACGGATGTAAAGGAGATTTAAAAGCTATGTTTCTTCCATTTTTAATCGCTTTAGGTACTGCAGTAACGACTATGTGTGGCAAAAAAAATATAAGTTATGCTTTGTGGGCAATTTTATTCGTTGTCATTCTTCTCACTTTCAATCATCACGCAACTTCTACTTTAAATTTATCTTTTTGAGAGAATAGCCATGGAACATGTTGAACAAAAAAATCCTCACTTCGTCATCTTTATGAATACGCTAGGACTCTTTGGGTTATCTATTGTCTTGGTGGTGGCTTTTTATTATCAATTGGTAAAGTTTGAGTTACCTTGTCCCCTTTGTTTGCTGCAGCGCGTTGGATTGATGCTGGCAGGTTGTGGGTTCTTACTCAATATTCACCATAAGGTGAAAAATACCCATTATGGTATGGTTATTCTTGGTTGTATGGTAACCAGTGCTGTGGCAGCACGGCAAGTGTTTTTGCATATCACACCCGATGATTTAGGATATGGTTCAACGTTCTTTGGATTGCATTTTTATACTTGGGCTTTCATTATTTCTGTCCTTTGTATCTTTGCTGTCTCATTTGTCATGATTTTAGGCGAATTGGCACACAAGTTCAAAGAATTTTCTCCTTTTCCAGTCTTGAGTAAAGCGGCAAGTTTTTTATTTGTGTTTTTGATTGCGGCAAATTTGATTTCTACCATACTGGAATGTGGTGGTGGACAATGTGCCGATGATCCTGTAAGGTATGAATTGTTATCAAATTGGTTCCCTTCACAGTCTTGAAATTTTTTAATAATCCCTCATCATAATTTTTATTGTTAAAGAGGCGGAAATATTTAAGAATCCGCTTCTTTTTTATTTATTGGGAAGACATTTCAGCAAGATTGTTCGATAATCTGATCTTTTATACTAACGCTGGCTTTTATGAGCGCTGGCGATTGATATTTTTTTTAGCGAAGACTTGTACTGTGAACCTTTTATGCTGTCTTTTGAGAGAGATGAAGGGATTGATTGGCTTGGAGGCGTTTGTAGAGAAGCCCCGAACTTTTGAGCCGCGTGGGTTAAAAAGCCTCGTTTTTTTAAAGGTGCATTAACGATAAAAATTTTTTGTTCTTGATTTTTCTTAACATTGTGTTAAATAAGTTTTTGTATTCATTTTGGTGCTTCTAAAGCGTTTTTATTGCTTCTAGAGGGATTAATTTAAAATTTTGAAAGTTATGTGAATAATTTTCTGTAGAGGTTTGTTTATTAGAGGCAAACCTTTTTTTTTATCTAAGTTTTAGATGTTTTCTTTCAGTGTGAAGCCTTTTTTTAGAAAAAGGTAAGCGTCTTGATGATGACTCTCTTCTTTATTAATATATTGATTTATAATAATAAATAACCATTTTTTTACCGTGAAGCGCGTTGCTGAATATAATAAAATTTCTCATCACCAGTTCTCTCATATTAAATCAATTAAAATTACTTGGCTTATACATCATAAGTGAGTGGGCCATGTGGGTCAAAACTGTACAAGAAAGGCATGCCTTTAATGAAGTGTCTCTTGAACCGAAGGCTGTCTGCAACATTGGGAGCTGGCAGAGTTTTTGTGATGATGCCGGCTTGTTCTTCTATAAGCGTAAACTTGTTTTTCCATAAGCGTAAAGATAGGGGGGGGCTGAATGGATTTTATATCCTTCATGGGAGCTTACCATTCCTTTACGGGTAGCGTTTTGCAAAATGGGTGTGATGGAGCGTTGAGAGATCTTTCTTTAAAACAAGCGTGTGAATATGCAACGCAGGTCTATTCCTTTTGGTGCGTTTTGTATTACGAAAAAAATTGATTTATAAGAAGGAGTTATCGTTGTGGATGTTGAACGAGAAAAACGAAAAGCTTCTCTCATTTCAAACTTTCTTATAGTCAATTAATTAAATGTGCTCTTCTACGTTACAAAAAAGCACTGGGTGTAAATAAAAATTCTTTTAAAAGTCGTAAAATGCTTCTTATGCACTCTTTTGATCGCTAGAATTTGTCGAAAAATTTTATGCTGCTCAATACGATAATAGGGCGGTTTATATCTATGATTTAAGTGAAAATAGGGGGAGTTAGATGAAAAGGGAGGTGAGATTTTAATGACAGTTGTTGAAAACGTTATTGTGTAATGCATTTTTTACAGATTTTCTGCTTTCTGTAAATATGTAAAAGCGTAAAAACGGAAATGTGCAAAAAAGGAAGCTGGGACTTTATGCGTGGTGTATGATTTTATCATGGCATGGAATGTGGAGAGAAGATTGGGGTGTGGGGATGAAGAGTTTTATGAAGGGGGGGAAGCTTGGATGAAGAGGCGGGTGTGTTGACGAGAGAGGAGAGAGGGTGTGGGGAAAGTTGTTTTTGAAGTGGGATTGACCGGTGCTTTGCGTGATCTTACTTTAGGGTGGTGAAGGGGCAAGAATATTTTAAAATAGGACGTATCTGTCGCGTTTGATGCAACATTATCCTTTGTGGTGTCGTGATCTGAAATCAGCAGGGGAATTGGCTAGAGTAAGAAGCTGTATTGTTGACAAACCTATGTTTACAAAGTGGTGCGAGGGGAATTTGAAAGTTTCGTTTGGCTGCTTTCTGTAAATGTGGAGAAGCATCAAAACGTTGATCCGTAAAATAAAAACGTATATCCGTAAAATGATGCGGAGGATTTATGCTTTGTGTGCGCTTTTGCTTAATCAGAAATCAACCATAAGATTGCTTTTTGTTTTTTCGGCTGGAGCTCTCTAAAATTTTTCAAAAGGGTGTGTTCTTTTTCGCTGTATGTTTCTTGATCATAGTGTGCGGCATGTGTTGAAAGATTTTCTTTTGTGGCAATATCTGCATAAAAAAAGCTTATGGGAACATCCAGTTTTTGGGCGATTTTGAGTAAACACCCTGCGCTTACACGATTGAAGCCTTTTTCATATTTTTGGATTTGTTGGAAACTGACACCTAAATAGCTTCCTAATTCTTTTTGGGAAAGTCCCATGGAAATGCGTCTATGACGAATTCTTTTGCCTATCAGAATATCGATAAAATTTGGATTTTTGGTTTGCACTTCAAGCCCCCCTCCGGTTGCGAGCGCCCTCGCATTGGTATTCCGGGAGTCAAAAATACTGAACCTAAATCAGCTTTTTGCTTTTAGTGCTCATCGCACCTGGACATAGCAAAAACTCCCGGAATTCCGGGATACCCACAAAAGTGGGATAAATTCATGTTTTAGGTTTCGGGTTTTTGATCCCCTATTGATCGTTGCGTAGACGACCAAAATTACAGTATTCATTTATAAGGCAATTTCAGAAAATTGGCAAGAGAAATCAAAATAATCTCAAAGTCTATAAGATTGGGTACTTTTTAAAAAAGTGCGAAATATGGATTATAAATCGCGTCTTTTGCTTAATCAGAAATGTCGATAAAATTTGGATTTTTAGTTTGCACTTCAAGCCCCCCTCCGGTTGCGAGCGCCCTCGCATTGGTATTCCGGGAGGTTGGATTCACTGAACTTAAACAGTCTCTTGTTTTTAGTGCTTAAAGCACTTGGACATAACAAAAGCCCCCGGAATTTCCGGGATAGCCGCAATGCGGGATAAATTTATGTATTAAGCTTTCGGGCTTTTAGCTCCCTATTTGATCGTTGCGTGGACGATCAAAAACACGTGCTTATCAATAAAGTAATTTCAGGAGATTGGCAAGAAAAATCAATATCCCATAAAATGGCGTGATTTGGAGGGGTATGGAGTGCTGGTTTGAATTTGACTTAAGGGGGTATATGAATGGAATAATATTAATTGTTACTCTTTTGCTTAATCAGAAATCAGCCACAAGATTGCTTTTTGTTTTTTCGGCTGGAGCTCTCTAAAATTTTTCAAAAGAGTGTGTTCTTTTTCGCTGTATGTTTCTTGATTGTGGTGTAAGAGAGTGTCTTTTGTGGGAAGATTTTCTTTTGTGGCAATGTCTGCATAAAAAAAGTTTACGGGAACTTCTAGTTTTTGAGCGATTTTGAGTAAACATCCTACGCTTACACGATTTAAGCCTTTTTCATACTTTTGGATTTGTTGGAAACTGACACCTAAATGGCTTCCTAATTCTTTTTGGGAAAGCCCTATTGAAATGCGTCTGTGGCGGATTCTTTTGCCTATCAAAATGTCGATAAAATGTGGATTTTTAGTTGGCACTTCAAGCCCCCCTCCGGTTGCGAGCGCCCTCGCATTGGTATTCCGAGAGTCAAAAATACTGAACCTAAATCAGCTTTTTGCTTTTAGTGCTCATCGCACCTGGACATAGCAAAAACTCCCGGAATTTCCGGGATAGCCATAAAAGTAGGCTCAATTGTACGCTAGGGTTTAGGGCTTGTCTTTCCTCTTGATCGTTGCGTAGACGACCAAAATATCTCTTTAAGTGATAAAGTAATTTCAGAAGATTGGCAAATGAAAATAGTTTTTATTTATAAACTTTATTTTTTAATGAGAGGCTTTCCGCCTCTCAAACTCTCCGGAACGCTCACCAAAATCATGAGATCAGACCGTTCTATCAAACTTATGTAAATGTGATCATTTCTGATTAAATATACTGTTGATTTCCTGCTTCTTTGAGGCTGGTTTCACCAAAGTTACAGGACATTGGCCAGAGCCTTCCTCTCCACAGGCTGATACGGTGGAACTCACCGCCAAGTTTTTTAAATTAATCGCGGCATTAATGTCTCGATCATGGTGTGTACCACAATGAGAACATCTCCACTCACGTATGCTAAGAGGTAATTGTTCAATCTTACATCCGCAATGATGGCAGATCTTACTGCTCGCATACCAACGATCTGCAATAACAATCTGTCGACCATAGCGTGCCGCCTTATATTCCAATTGACGGCGAAACTCGAAAAAACTTTGATCTGCAAGGGCACGCGATAAATGCTGATTTTTCAGCAAGCCTTTTACATGAAGATCTTCGAGACAAAATGTACCAAAACGCTGAATTAAATCTGTTGTAATCTTATGCAAATGATCTGTTCTGATATTGCTTATTCGTGCATGAAGCTTAGCGAGTTTTTGTTTCTCCTTATAACGATTGCTCGAGCCTTTTTGCTTACGGCTTAGCCTTCGTGATAAGCGCCGTAAACGATTTAGCAAAGCCTTATAAGGTTTAACGCCTCCTATGGTTTCTCCTGTCGAAAGCGTTGCAAGTGCATTGATGCCCAAATCAAGACCAACAATAGCTTGGTTCTCGCTCAGTGACTCTTGATTATCTGTTTCAACGCTAAGACTTACAAACCACCGATCCGCTTTACGGCTAATGGTTACTGACAAGATCTTTCCTTGAAATCGCAATTGTTCTCGCAGACGAACCCAACCAAGTTTGGGAATTGTTATCTTGGAACCTTGCAACTGTACTTGATCATTGGTTAAAGTAAAACGATCGTGCACTCCTTTCTTTCTCAAAGTGGGATATCGGCTTCTTCCTGAAAAGAAATTCTTAAAAGCCATACCCAATTGAATAATTGCCATTTGTGGAGCATTTTTAGTGACTTCCATTATCCATGGAAATTGTTCTCGTTTTAGAGAATTGAATTGTCTACGTAGCGCATAGTCATTAGGCTTTGTAAATTATTATCTTTCTCCATGCTTCATATTGCTGCTGCCATTCCTTCAGTGCCCAATTATAAGCAAAGCGCGCGCAACCACTGGCTCGAGCCATGTAGCTTCGTTGTTTATTGTTTAAGTCTAGAGCTATTTTGTGAGCAAGAATCATTGCGATGCTTCTACAGCTTGACGAACATTCTCTAATAACTTTTGATTTTTTCTCGAACGACTTCCATAAAGACGAGCACTGAAGACAGTAATAATTTCTAAAACATCTTTGGCTAAATCTTCTTCAAAACTGCTTTCTTCTCCTTGATTGAGAATGACAACCTCAACTTGTTTGGCTTCACAAATGGCGAAGACCAATTCCGCACCAAAGCGCAATAAACGATCTTTATGCGTAATCACCAAACGACCTATTTCATTTTCAATGAGAGCATCCAATAAACGTTTAAGACCCTTTTTACGATAATTCATCCCTGACCCTAAATCAGAGATGAGTTCATAAGTCCAACCTTGGCTTGCGCAATAAAGCTCAAGAACCTGTTTTTGTCGCTCTAAATCGTCTTTTTGATCATGGCTCGATACACGCGCATAAGCAATGGCTTTTCTTTGTGACAGTTCTCTCGAATGAAAAAGCTCAGGTCTAAGCTTGGATAGGTCATAACGACGGTGTCCTCCTGCCGTATGCTCAGAAATAATTTTGCCTTCACCTTCCCAACGGCGCAAAGTGCTAATCGAAACACCCAAAACTTGAGCGGCCTTACCTATCCCAATAAATCTATCCATAATGTATATTATTACAAAGATATAAATAGATTACAAGTAAGCTGTTAAAGCCCGCTTTTAATGAGGGGACTAACAATCCTAGGTTCTTAAGGTCAAGGAGACCATTACATGGCGCCTAACGGCGTCCTTGACCCCCAGAACTTAACGGCTTGTTTTGTCCCTCTCACGCGGCTCCGAAATCATGATTAGAAGGGGAGCTTATAGGGGGAGTGATATCAGGCATATCAATTTATCAAGGTGTTTTTAGAGTGTATGATGAGTATTTTAGGCTGGATTTTTTTGTCGCGTTTGATGAAATAATCTCGTTTGAGGGGTGATCTGAAGTGCTTGGGGGAGATTGGCTAGGCAAGAAGCTGGGGTAATACTATTGTTTATAGAGTGGTGCGGTGTGGAAGTTTCATTTGGCTATATTCTGTAAATATGTAAAAGCGTAAAAACGGAAATATGTAAAAAAGGAAGCTGGGACTTTATGTGGGGTGTATGCTTTTGGCATGGCATGGAATGTGGAGAGATAAATGGGGAAAGAGTTTCTGTGAATGGAGTGGTAAGCTGGGATGAAGCGGAGGGAGATTGAAGGGAGAAGAGAGTGTGGGGGCGGAATAGGAATGAACAGACTAGAGGGGGGTAAGAGGCGGTGGTGC
>NZ_JBHIRR010000010.1:55207-60356 GCF_042197325.1 Bartonella sp. AA16NXGY
ATTGGCTAGGCAAGAAGCTGGGGTAATACTATTGTTTATAGAGTGGTGCGGTGTGGAAGTTTCATTTGGCTTTATTCGGTAAATACGTAAAAGCGTGAAAACGGAAATGTGTAAAAAAGGAAAAGGCTTTATGTCGTTAGAGGCGTTGTGGTTAATGGTACGCAATGTATAGGGATCGTGTTTTCGAAGGTAGGAAGAACAACATAAATGGAAAGAGTGGCTTAGAGGAAGCGTGTGAAGAGAGAGAAAATGGGGAAGGCTGTATGGGAAATGCGTAGAGTATGAAGTGTGGGGCAGTGAAGCATGTTGTGAATGGTGTGTGAAGAATGGAGAAGGTTTTTGAGAAAAGGAAGGGCTTCTGGCGTGGGGGAGTGGTGTTTATCTGAAGGGCGCATGTTTAAGGTGTGGAAGGTGAGGAAAAGTTGGAGAGAGGATGATTGTGAGTAAGTTGTGGAGGGATTAGTCAGAGGTGTTGGGAAAATGCTTTAGGGGAAAAAATTAGCGTAATTTCTTGTCACACTGAAACCAAAATCATCATAAAAATTGAAGGAAATTAGCGGGTAAAATTGGTGAAAAAAAAGTTTTTATTCTTAAGGTGTGGGATGACGTTTTTTGAGAACATGAGAGAGTAAACTTGAAAAACCTTTCCCTTTTTGTGGAATTTTTATTCACAAACTTAAGAAAATAGGATATGAACGCTGGAAATAACGCGCAGCTTAACAAAATATGTGCACTGTAAAGGAAATGTTTGTTTATGTCAAAAGAAGAAGTTTTAGAATTTTCTGGTATCGTTACTGAACTCTTACCTAACGCGATGTTTCGTGTGAAACTGGAAAATGATCATGAAATTATTGCTCATACCGCTGGTAGAATGCGGAAAAATCGTATACGGGTGTTGGCCGGTGATAAAATCATGGTGGAAATGACACCTTATGATTTGACAAAAGGGCGTATTACATATCGCTATAAGTAGCCTCGTGGGTGGCTTGCACTTTTTTCTAAAAGCTATCATATTATTTCTATTATTTTTTAACAGTTTTTTAGTTTGCTTTTCATGAGTGAAAAAAGGGGAGTGTTTGAAGAGCCTTGAAAAACTGTAAAATCGATGCGGAAAAAGGATAAGGAGATCAATAGCGCTTAAAAGGGAGGCTAAAGGGGCGCTTAAAAGGGGGTGCTTAAGGGGGTGAGAGGGAAGTCAATTGTGAAGGGGTGGAAATGAGAAATATAAGAGAGTGGGGGGAAAAACGTTTGGCAGATACTCTTACAGAAGAAATTCATTTGGTGCTTGCCTCCGCTTCGCCAAGGCGTTTAGCGCTCTTGGCACAAATAGGGATTGATCCCCAGCAGGTTTATGCAAGCGATATTGATGAAACGCCAAAATTAAAAGAACATCCTGCAAACCTTGCCAAACGTTTGGCAAAAGAAAAAGCACTGAAAGCCCAAAAAATTTTGCGCTGGTACAGTCAGAATGGTCAAGACGAGTTGCAGAATGGTCAAGAAAAATTACCTGGACAGAAAATGATTATCTTGGCGGCTGATACCGTGGTGGCTGTTGGGCGGACCATTTTCCCCAAACCAGAAAGCGAGGATGAGGCTTATGAATGTTTACGATACCTTTCTGGGCGTTCGCATAAGGTCTATGGTGCCATTTGTGCGCTCAATGAACGTGGAAAAATAACCGTAAAATTGGTTGAAAGTCGTGTTCGCTTTAGACGCTTAACCTCTGCCATGATGAAGGCTTACCTTGCTTCAGGAGAATGGCAAGGGAAAGCAGGTGGCTACGCTATCCAAGGAAAAGCAGGGGCTTTTGTTGTCCATATCACGGGTTCTTATTCTAATGTTGTGGGATTGCCTTTGGCTGAAACAGCCGATCTCTTGACCGCTTATCACTATCCACTTTTCACTCACTGGGCTGAACAAACGCATTAGAAAAACTCTAAGGTAAGATCAATGCAAGGTGAAAAGCAACAAAAAGAGAAAAGCAAAAATGAAAAAAAAGCAACAGAAGAAAAGTTAATGAAGAAGCCAATGACAAAGGTGTGCCAAGAACAAAAAGAGCTAAATTTGCAAAAAGAGACCCGTCCTCCGCATCCTTGTCCTATTTGTGGTCAGATGTCACAAAAATCTTCTTATCCTTTTTGTTCCACACGGTGCCGAGCTATTGATCTTAATCGTTGGCTTTCAGGCTCTTATATTTTACCACCCCCACCACAAGTAAGTGATGAAGAAGAATAAAGAGTTCTCTTGAGAAAGAACGCTAAAGCGTTTTTTTGTGTGGAAACTGAAGGGGAGGCGCGCGGGATTATCGTAAATGTATTTAAGAGCTGGATTAACGGCTTGCTTATTATCGTCATTCGCAAAGACGCAGATTAAGTTCAATCAACGATGGAAGTTTTAATACATATCTAAGACTTATCTCCAGAGGTTTTGTTTACCATGGATAATTATAAATTGCTTTGTTGCATGAAGGTCGATGGAGCTTTGTTGCGTGAAAGTTGTTGGTGCCTTTAGGGTGTGAGGAAAAATTGATAGTCCAATCAGTATTGCTAACGAAAAAAGAGGGGCGCGTGTTTTGGTGCAAAGAGACGGGGCAGTAAAAAATCGCTTGTTAGTGCTTTGTTGCGTGAAAGTTGTTGGTGCCTTTAGGGTGTGAGGAAAAATTGATAGTTCAATCAGTATTGCTAACGAAAAAGAAGGGGTGCGTGTTTTGGTGCAAAGAGACGGGGTAACAAAAAATAGCTTGTTGGTGCTTTGTTGCGTGAAAGTTGTTGGTGCCTTTAGGGTGTGAGAGAAAAATTGGTCATCTAATCAGTATTGCTAACGAAAAAAGAGGGGCGCGTGTTTTGGTGCAAAGAGACGGGGCAGTAAAAAATCGCTTGTTAGTGCTTTGTTGCGTGAAAGTTGTTGGTGCCTTTAGGGTGTGAGGAAAAATTGATCATCTAATCAGTATTGCTAACGAAAAAGAAGGGGTGCGTGTTTTGGTGCAAAGAGACGGGGCAGTAAAAAATCGCTTGTTAGTGCTTTGTTGCGTGAAAGTTGTTGGTGCCTTTAGGGTGTGAGGAAAAATTGATAGTTCAATCAGTATTGCTAACGAAAAAGAAGGGGTGCGTGTTTTTGTGCAAAGAGACGGGGCAGTAAAAAATCGCTTGTTGGTGCTTTTGCTGGGTAATGGCGTGGTGTCATTTGGCGGTTGGATTGATTATATCGTGATTTTGACCGTATCTGTGTTCACGTGGAAAGCTGATCAATATGATGTCGCTTTTATTGGAGCGGCAACATTATTACCTGGTATCGTTCTGTCTAAGCCAATTGGAATGTTGGTAAGTCACCGTTCTATGATCCATTGGTTGCGGGCGTCACTGCTGTTACGGGCACTCTGTACTGTCGGTTTATTGATGGCGACGAGTTTGCAAGGATTTATTATACTGGCAGTTATTCGAGCGACATTCAACAGTCTCGCCATGCCTGCAATTTCCGTTCTCAGTGCAAATTCGGTGCCTGAAAACGGACGGACTCGTTACTATTCTGTGCTTAACATGATCAATAGCGCGGCAAAGATGATAGGACCTGCTTTGGGGAGTGCTCTGTCTGTACTTTTATCAGATACCTATACTTTATTGTTTTCTGGATTTTTGACATTGCTAGGCTTTATGGTGTTTTGTTGTCTTGGTGCACAACCTGTCTCGTCGCTCATGATAAAAACAGCGAATACCATAAAATCAAAGCAGAGGCTTTATGGGACAACTTGGTATGCCTATGTGGCGGTGATGTTTGTGTATTTTGCCATGATCTTTATGGTGAATAATCAGTTGCCGGTTATTCTTAGTGCAATGAAAATGAATAAACAGGCTCTTGGGATGCTGGTATCGGCTTCGGCAATCGGTAATTTTCTCTATGGATTTTGGAGTGTGAAACAATCAAAGTATAAACCCCTTACAGGCAAAATATCAGAGTTGTTAATGCCGGCAATGTCAACAATGATTGGTTTTGTCATGATCTCAGTGTGCTTTTTTTACTTTGATTTACTCCGTATTGAGACTTTGTTGCTCTGTTTTTTCCTTATTGGAATGGTTAGCGCTTACTTTTCCATATCTTCTAATGTTTATCTGGTAAGCAATTTCAATGAACAGATTGGATTGGCTTCCGGATGGGTGCAGTCTATACAAAATTTAGCTATGTTGGTGGCGCCGTTTGTTGGAGCGTTTGTTTTAGGTCACACTTCGGCTGGAAAATTGTTCCTTCTTTCTGGATTGAGTGGATTATTCTGTTTATTGGCTATCAGGATATTGCTGAACCGTTCTTTGTTAATTGTTCGATCTCAATGATTGGCTCATCAATAAAACAAATGTTTTAAATCATTTTTCTGAGATTTAGAGGACGTGGAGATAATCCAACATAGAGCAGCTTTTTTGACGTTATAGGTTTAATCTTTGATTTTTACTTAAACGCTCATATGTTTTTTTCGGGGCTTTGCCTTCTTGATACGGTTCCACTGTCTCGTAAACGCAATAGGGGGCATGGTTTTGAGCGACAATGTCATTTTTGTTTAACTCCGCTTTGCTACGAATAGCCAAACTTAAAAAACTCAGCTGCCAATCCTTAATCAGCTTGACTTGAAGCAATAATGGAAACAGAAAACGAGGAGCTATAGTGTGAATTATCTTATATGCCGTAAAATATCATTCTTGGAGGTATGGTGATATCAGGTATGGGAAACTTTAGGCAGGGGGTATGGTAATTGTTGTGCTTTTGCTTAATCAGAAATCAACCACAAGATTGCTTTTTGTTTTTTTGGTTGGAGGTCTCTAAAATTTTTCAAAAGAGTGTGTTCTTTTTCGCTGTATGTTTCTTGATTGTGGTGTAAGAGAGTTTCTTTTGTTGAGAGATCTTCTTTTGTGGCAATGTCTGCATAAAAAAAGCTTATAGGAACTTCCAGTTTTTGAGCGATTTCCAGTAAACATTTAGCACTTACACGATTTAAGCCTTTTTCGTATTTTTGGATTTGTTGGAAACTGACACCTAAATGGCTTCCTAATTCTTTTTGGGAAAGGCTCATTGAAATGCGTCTGTGGCGGATTCTTTTGCCTATCAAAATGTCGATAAAATGTGGATTTTTAGTTGGCACTTCAAGCCCCCCTCCGGTTGCGAG
>NZ_JBHIRR010000011.1:0-9176 GCF_042197325.1 Bartonella sp. AA16NXGY
CCGCCAGCGTTCGTTCTGAGCCAGGATCAAACTCTCATATTGAAAATTCGATTTGGCTATATTTGGTCTTTTTGCTCTCTAAAAATAAAGAGCACCAATTAAATGGTCACGCTTGAATCGACGAGAACATATTTTTACACACCTAATCTAACATTAATAACATTAGATCCGGTATTAACATCTTCTCTAAAAAACGTGCCGCCATATTCTTTTCGAAATCTTAAAGCATTAAAACCCTAAGACTTCCGCAGACTATGCCGCCCACGTTTCTCTTTCTTCTTTCTTCTTTTGTCAAAGAACAAACGATCAATAAACCGTTTCAAAAACCAAAATAATACCATACACTAAAAAGCGTAAAATAAAAACCTAAAAGGTAAAACACCGCGTATATGATAAGTCTTAGTCAATAAAACAAGAGCAAAACCAACCATCGCAAGCAGAAACCGCTCTCGTTACTCGTCGTATATAGTACTCTTTCAAGCAAAGAGTCAATATCATTTTTTATTTTTTTTAAATAAAATAACCCAAACTTTACCAATAAAATATTGAACAAAAAATCCTATTTCAAGACATTATTGGAAAAATCTGCCTTCATAAAAATAAAACATGAAAACAGCAAGGAGTTCAAAGAGAGCATGGCGCCTTTAAAGTAAAATATAGCACCCCATTGCAATGCATGAAAATAGGAAGTTGCCTAGGAATGAGTTAATCACAATAACGCTTGTTTTATGCTACTTTAATAGAGAAAATTTTCTGCGCAGATACGATTTATAAAGACATTGCTGTATAAAGAGAATCGCATGATCTGTAATTTGTAAAAAGAATCAAATTCCTGTAGAAGCATGCTAAGCTATCTATCTATCTAGCTTTCTTTATTTAATATTGAAAAGTACTTTTATAAATCTATGTGGGATAACGAACAACAAAAAAACGATCCTGGACAAGACCCTGCTCTTGTCGTCAAGCGCTTGCGGCCTGCGCGCCGACAGGTCTCTGCTCGTTGGCTTACGGGAACCATTCTGACAGGAATCACTTCCTGCATTCTTATGGGGATTGCACTTTTTACGGCTCTTGATGAACAACAGCGATTGGTAACACCGCCACAATGGTTTACGCAAGAAAACCTATCAGAATCACAAGACCCTGAGGCCAATGGCTATAAAGGTGATCGTATTTCTCCCACCCATGCAAGGCAAAGCTTTGACAGAAAACGTCAATTTGAATTATCGATTCTACAAAAAAAAGGCGATGAAAAAGTCATTCAAACACAACATTTTGAATGGATTCGTATGGCTTTAGCCGAAAATCGCCCCCAGAAATATAGCTATCCAAAATTTGATTCTTTAAGCATTCTTGCTAGTGATACGAAAAATCAAAATATCGCACCACAAGAAGATTCTGGGCAGATTTATGGAGCAAAGGTTGAAACAAAACTCACCTTACGCAGCTATGATTTTAAGGTAAATCAATTCGATTTTGATGACAGCGACACATTGACAGATGAAGAGGCACAACAAGAAGTACAAAAAGCTGGATTTACTTTAGAAAAGAGCTCCGAACTTCTTTCAGTTCTCACATTGATTGATCCTTTAAAATTAGAAGATGTATCCTCCCCTTCCCAAGGCACAGAATCCCCTGAAGTTCGAATCGTTCAAGAAAATGTAACCGTTTCTCCTCAAAGTCACCGTATCGATCTGACGAAAAACTATGTTGAAGATATTATTCCTATTCGTAAAAAACAAACGATAGCCGATGCTTTCAAAAAAACCAGTTATACAAAAAAGCAAATTGACCAGGTTGTAAAAACGCTAGAAAAAATAAGCCTTTCCGATTCCCTTAAAGAGGGAAGCCTTTTACGCATTGGTATCGTGACACAAGCTGGTGAAGAAGACCATCTCGTACGCGCAAGTATCTATCAAGGAATGCATCATATTCTCACCATTGCCCTGAATGATAAAGGCCAATTCATTGAAAGCACAGAGCCTAAAATGTCTAAAGCACTTAAAACGGCTTTTCAAAATGGTATTCCACATTCTTATATCAATAGCGCACAATTACCAACGGCTTATGATGCACTCTATAGTGCTTTGCTAAGCCATAATATATCACAATCTCTCTCTCATCGTCTTATTCGTCTGCTGGCCACCAATATTGATATGAAAAGTCCGATAACACCCAATGATCAGATCGAAATATTTTATGCTGTACCACAAAGCGATAAAGAAAACAAAAACGGCAAAAAGAATTTGAAAGCAAAGGAAGCATCCAAGAACGCTGATCCAGAAATTCGTTATATTAGTGCAACTTTTGGGAATACAACTTATAAATATTACCGTTATCAATTAAAAGATGGAAGCGTTGATTATTATGATTCTGAAGGGAAAAGTTCAAAGCCTTTCTTGCTGCGCAAACCCACACCAAATGGCATTTTTGGCTCTCCCTTTGGTCCACGCAAACATCCTATTTTAGGCTATGTCCGCATGCATACGGGGGTTGATTGGATTGCTCCTAAAGGATCACCCATTATTGCTGTAGGAGATGGTATTGTCACAAGAGTAGGCGTAACAGGCGGCTATGGAAACCATACGGAAATTCAACATGCCAATGGATATGTCAGCAGTTATTCACACCAAAGTCGTTATGCACCAGACATCAAACCAGGCGTGAAAGTACGACAAGGACAAATTATTGGGTATGTTGGATCAACAGGAATGGCAACCGGACCCCATTGTCATTTTGAAATCATTGTCAATGGCGTCAAGGTTGATCCCATGCGCATTCGTATACCGGATAGCAAAGCCTTAACCAATCAAGACCTACAAACATTCCTACAAGAAAAAAACAACATTGATGCCTTGATCAACAGCCCAATAGCACCCTCCGAAGAAACTTAAAGCATCTGCATTTTTACGACTCAAAACATCTAAAAAATATGCTTGAGCGCTTACTTTTCTTAAAGAGATTTCCGCATTTTAAATATCTATTAAAGAATACGCCGAAAGATGCCACCACCCAAGGTCGCATCACAATGATTAAAAATAAAACGCCCTCCCCTTTTCTGGTTTACGCACAATAGAAAAGTGAAAAATATGAAACCCCAAAAGGCTAACTCTTCTTGTTTATTTTATCAAAACGATAGCCCGTCCTTATTTGCCATGCAATAAAATCTCAAATCAAAGGTGAGTTTTTCTAAAGAACGAAGATTCTAAAACCCATATCATTCTATAAACAACCCGACTTCTTGTTGCACAGATTCCACTGGTTGAGCACTGATGCTGTTTAAAGCCCTGAAGGAGGGAGGGCATGAGTTTTTTACAAGCGCGTTTTACCTTAAAAATATTTCTCCCACACGCTTACAAAAACACCCTATATTTAAATTTTAACAGCCCTTACAAAAAATAACAAAACTTGAAAAAACTCTCTCTTTGCAAAGCAATAGAGCTTACGAATATAAGTATTATTGGCTTAAAGAAGCACTTATTCAAAATAAATTTAAAGGCTAACTTAAGCACTTCAAAGCTCTCAGACAAGGAGAACTTTGAAAGCCTATCATCGGAGTCAACAAAGCAAAAAAACAACAAGAGAGAAAATCAAACATTACACCAAAAGATAAAGAAGCAAAGTTGTTTCTCTTGAAGGCAATTGACAATCTGATATGAATGGTGCTGTGTTCGCGCTACTGAAGCCGTATTTTTCCTTCTTCTTGTGAAAAGATGCCCTCCCCATACATTCACGATGAATGAAAGGCAGCTTACCACGAGAAAAGAAAAAATTTACCCTTTTAAAAAATCAGTCAGAGCTTTTTTTTGAACTATTCATGCTAAGTTTTGGCAAAGGAATGACAATCTTTGTGCCTCCTAAAGCAGAAGTTTCAAACAGAGGTTTTTCACCAAATTGCATACAGAGCTGTTCCACGACCACACGACCAAGTCCTGTTTTTTGTTTTAAAGTTTGGCTTTTCATTCCCACGCCATCATCTTCTACAATGAGCATCAATTGTCCATCTTTCTGGGGACCAAAGGAGATATAAATATGACCAGACCGTTGATCAGGAAAGGCATGTTTTAAGGAATTTGTCAGCAGTTCACCAAGGATAATTCCAAGTGTTGTCGCATCTCTTGAAGACAGGCGACAATCTTTAAAGTTGGTGTGAATGGTGATGTTTTCACGCAATTCAAAAGGGACTGCCAATTCGACATCATGCACAACAGAGCTGAGAAACTCTGCCAATAAAGTCGTTTCCATATCATCACTTAAGCGCAAACGACGATGTGCTGTAGAAATTGTCTGAATACGATCACGTGCAGCCCCTAGAACAGCACGCACCTCTTCATTTTTGCTCCGGTTTAACTGGAGCCCCAACAAAGAAGACACCGTCCCAAGAGAATTGCCAATGCGATGGCTTGCATCCTGCAACAATATTTCAACCCGTTGGCGTTCTTTTTCAGCGTGATTACGTGCTCTTTCTAATTCTTGTGTTCGTTCTTTCACGCGGGCTTCCAGAGCGATATTTTCACTATGAAGCAGCAATTGATACAATTTTAAAGAGCGCATATCACGATGAAAACGATTAATAACAAAATAGGCAGAAATAAAAGTACTCACAACGGAAACAATAGCCGCCAATGTCAAAGCCGCCCGCATCAATGCGATACCCTCACGCTGTTTTTGTCGCACCACATCATCCCCATTAATAAAGCTTGTCATCAATTGAGCTAAACGTGCTACAGGAATCTTTGATACTTCCAAAGAGTCCGCATGAGAAGGTTGAGAAGGTTGTTCAGGAATCGCATCAAGAGCACGCATATGGGCATTCATAAAGGCTTTTCGTGCTTCAACCTCTTCTTTAAAAGCCGTAAACCATTTATACCACTGCGGATGCGCATAAACAATAAGTGCGATATAGTCGAGAATATTCCCCAACTCCCGCTCTGCATTTTCAAAACGTATTTTATCTTCCGCCTTGCGCGTTTTTGCATAGCTGCGATCAGCAACAGCCATATCAATCAGGCTAATAAGGACCAAATCAGCCTGTTCGCGCAATTCTGAACTTGTATTCAACTGTGCGACTTCTCGATCAACGGCATTTGAAAGCAACATAATAAAAACCGATGCCAAAAGAGCCATAACAAGAGAAACAACAATCGCACCCCACCGCCAGCGTGATATCGTTGCATCAGAAGAAGGCATTTGAGGCATCAAATTTGTTTTTGTTGTCATAGAATGTCCATTGGCGAACTTGAAAGTCGTCATTTTTCAGCACAAAGGAAGGCAACCTTATGGAACATAAAACCTAAAGCCCGTGAGAAAGTTTTATACAGGCTTTTCTTGTGTTCCTAAGGATACACGCCAAACTTCTGAATTCCCTCAGATACTGACTTTACTGTAATAGCTATAACGGGAATAAAAAAAACAAGGCTATCAATCATAATTATTATGCTTTTTTAGCCGTTAAATGAACACAATGTACTTCCAGCTGAGTAAGAATCAGGACCATAATCAGACTCACCATTGACTTTAAGAAGTTCTTGTAATCGATTACGCGCCCTGCTCACACGGCTTTTAATGGTTCCAACAGCACAACCACAAATAGCCGCAGCATCTTCATAAGAAAATCCCGATGCGCCAATGAGAATAATGGCTTCTCTTTGATCGGCAGAAAGCAAATTTAAGGCTTTTTTGAAATCTTGCAAATCAAGTGATCCATATTGAGCAGGATGAACAGCGACATTTTGAGTAAACACGCCGTCGGTATCTTGAACTTCTCTTCCCTTTTTACGCATTTGACTATAAAATTCATTGCGCAAAATGGTAAAAAGCCAAGCTTTAAGATTAGTTCCCATCTCAAAACTATCTTGCTTAGCCCATGCCTTCATAACAGTATCTTGGACCAAATCTTCGGCTTTATCGTGCTTGCCACTTAAAGAAACAGCAAAAGCTCGTAAAGCCGGCAACACAGAAAGGAGTTCTTGTTTAAAGTTTTTCGCGCACTTTGACATAAAGGATTCAAACCTTTTCCACATTGTTTAAGCCAAATTGCTCTGCGCGCTCCAACTTCTCTAAAAGCTCAAGCAAACACCGTGGCAGTGCTTCTTCTTGAATTTCCATGTAAAATTGACGTAACTTCCGTGCTATTTCGCTATTGACCCCGAGAAGATCATCTCCAACTCTAAATTGTGTGGTGAGATTTTTTTCATCACGGTCGTTCATTTTTCATCCCCCTAATCCATATATTACTGGTAGCACCGCGAAGAATTTTTCGCCTTATGGTTGTAAATATAGCTGCCGGTAAAAAGTTCCATACAAATCAAGGAACTTTTTTATCGGTTGAGAATTTCAACCAACAAAATGCTTGAAAGGTCAAAGGAGTTATAAATTATGTCATTATCAACGCGCATTGCCCCGCATCTTCCCTATCTTCGGCGTTTTGCCCGCTCTGTCACCGGTAGCCAATCCTCTGGCGATGCCTATGTTTCAGCGATGTTGGAAGCACTCATTGCCGACATCTCCATTTTTCCCAAAGCCTCCACTGACCGAATTGGTACCTATTGGCTTTTTTGCCATCTTTTTGACCAAACCACACCAAACATCCCAGAACCCCTGCCCCAATTTGGTCTTGAACAAAAAACCAGTGCCAAATTATCCTATCTCACACCCCGTGCACGCCAAGCATTTTTGCTCATTGCCGTTGAAGGATTTCATGAACAAGACGCCAGCGAAATCATGAATCTGGATACGAAAGAATTTCGCAAGCTTCTCAACCAAGCATCCATTGATATTTCTCAACAAATTGCCACTGAAGTCATGATTATTGAAGATGAACCTCTTATTGCACTTGATATTGAGCAAATGGTAGAAAGCCTAGGTCATCATGTTGTAGGAATAGCGCGCACGCGTGATGAAGCTGTCATCATGTATCATAAGAAAAAACCACGGTTGATTTTGGCTGATATTCAATTAGCCGATAACAGTTCAGGGATTGATGCGGTCAACGAGATTTTGAAAAATGACCGTATACCGGTGATTTTCATCACGGCTTTTCCCGAAAGGCTTCTCACTGGCGAGCGTCCAGAACCAACTTTTTTAGTGACCAAACCTTTTAACCCTGATATGGTGAAAGCGCTTATTTCCCAAGCTTTATTTTTTCAAGAGAATGCTTCTAAAGCGGCTTAGAACAGGGTAACATCTTAAAATTATGATCGTTACGCCTCTTTCAAAGCCTCCCATGGATAGATCTCATATGAGTGCGCTCATGCAAGCGATTCGTGGTGCTGATATTTGCGTTCTCTATCAGGCAACAAATCTGGTTTATTTATGGGCTGAAAACTTGCCACATCATTTGCACAATAAATGGCGGGTTGGGTGTCGTGACAGCGACTTTTTTTCGCTTGACCTTGCAGACAATATGGAAACCATCAAACTGCAAGTTTTAGCCAGTGGCAAAATGCAAACTGTTGAAGCACGTTTTGAAGATACAAACAAACAAGAGATTTGGTACAAATTTTCTATTGATTGCCACCGCAATGATAACGAAGACATTATTGGTATTATCACCACCGGTGTCAATATTTCCGGCTTACGCCGCCGTGAACAAGTGCTTAAAATCCTTCTTCGCGAAGTCAGTCACCGTTCTAAAAATCTTCTAGCGATCATTCAAAGTATTGCCAGTCAAACCGCCCGCTATACTGAATCTCTTCAGGTTTTTTTACGAAAATTTCAAGGTCGTCTTCATTCTCTTTCTCATTCTCAAGATCTGATCACTGATTCCGATTGGCGCGGTGCTCAATTTCGCGAATTGGTCCAAACGCAGGCTTTAGGTTATTTTATGAAAGAAACAGAACGTTTTTCACTTGAAGGCGTCGATCCTTATCTTTTTCCCAATGCCGCTTTGCATATCGGTTTGGCTTTTCATGAACTGATTGTCAATTCTCTTTCTTTTGGAGCCCTTTCCCAAGAAAAGGGGAGCATCTGTGTACGCTGTGAAATCGAAACAAAACTGAATGGCAAAACGCAACTTATCATCACTTGGCATGAAAATTTTGAATCCGGCATCCCTCCCACAAACAATAAAAAAGCCTGTTTTGGTAGTGCCGTTCTCGAAAAAATCGTTCCCATTTCCGTGAATGGTTCAGCTTCTCTCAAATTGACACAAGAAGGAATTGTCTATTGCCTCTCTGTTCCTGATACTTATTTTGATATTTTTTCTTAAAAGAGCATTTTAAACAATGAACAAGAGAATTTTCCCCTTTTTTAGCAAAATGTCTCATCTGTTTATTAAGCACAAAGATATTTTCCAACCTCTTTAAACCAACCTCTATAGTCCCCCAATAGTTCCGCAAAACCTTAACGATGAGAACTGAAAGCCACATAAAATCCATTCCCGCTGTCAATCAACTTCCATCCCTCATATAACCGGCATATTTTAAAACAGAAACCAAAACGATAAAGAGCAAACCGTTTCAGCTTTTATATGCCAAATAAAAGCGAGCCTGTTACCCATCTCTTTTTGTGTAATTTTCGCAATGCGTATATAATTTTATTTTGGCAGAATATGAAATTTCAAGGAGTAAAGCTAATATCCATCATCACTCTTCAGCTTTACGGGCTTAAAGCATCCACGACAACGACAATTAATTGATGTAAATTACACATTTTATGCTTTTATTTATCGCATTCTTTAATGGAGATATCCTCTTCAGTTACAATAGGGCATCCTAAAACAGGATACACTTGTGTTCCTCATTCACGCACTTTTTTAATATTTCCCAGCGCATCCACGCTCATTTCAAAACAGTATGTGTAAATAAGATATAATAGCCCCCGTAAAGTGAACCATCAAAACCGCCCCTTGTTACGCCACGTCCTTCTTTACCTTCATGCCCCTTTTCACTTCATAAAAGTAGTAGCTGAGCATCATCATACCATTTGTCTCTCATGTTACAACAGCCATTGACCTTTGAGAGCGTCCATAAGAGGCATTTCAGTCTTTTTTCAAATATTACTCACCGACATAGAGCCCCCACACACACCCTTTTATGACGTGCAAGCCAATGATTTTGATTAATTCACTATAGAACCCGCATCTCAAAGGGGAACCGACATCTCAAAGGGGAACCGACATCTCAAAGGGGAACCGACATCTCAAAGGGGAACCGACATCTCAAAGGGGAACCGAC
>NZ_JBHIRR010000011.1:9276-17521 GCF_042197325.1 Bartonella sp. AA16NXGY
ATCTCAAAGGGGAACTAAAAAACTGTGAAAGCGTTTAACAGTGAAGAAGCCCCTAGGCTGACAAATTGGAGTCCGCTCTGTCAACCTGTCATTTGGAAAATAATTGATGAATCCCCTTGTTTTTATCCTCTTATTAGTTTCATGTACAGATGATTTTAATAGTTGCTATTCGAACAATACAATGGTTAAAATCTATCCCACGGCTCAAGCTTGTGAACAGGCCATGGTCCCGTCCACAAAAAAGTTTGCACTTTATGGACAACAAATTTTTGCTCAATGTATAAACGTACAACCCAGTTTACATCAACAAGAAGTAAACTTGATCTGGTCTGTAACAAACCATGGAAATTTCCTGCTTAAAAGCCAAAACGTAAAGGACAAGCTGTCTACAGTACACAAAGAAGATATTTTACCAACATCGCTTCCTCTTTTACATTCTTCTTCCACAAACCTCTTGCACAAAAAACTTTAAAAGCATAAACCCATCAGATCTCAAAAAAAATAATCAATGAAAGACATGATGGATAATAAGCGAATGCACCCTTCAAAAGACCATCACACAGAGCAAAATTCTCTGCCTCAAGATCTCCCTTTAGACCCTGCCGTAGAACGAGTGAGAAAAAAACTTATGGGTTTAATGATTATTTCCGTTTTAATAACGCTTTTCCTTATTCTAACCGTACTGTTTTTAATTGTTTATAAAGTGATAAAAACCGGATCAGCGCCAAAACAAACAGAGCTATCTTCCTCTCTCAGCAAAAACCCACACGTTATCCATCATACGCTCTCTCTACCGGAAAAAACACAGATTTTGTCGCAAAGCCTCTCAGAACACAATATTGTACTGAAAGTTTTAACCCCTGATGGACAAACAAAATTTATGATTTACAATTATCACACCGGTGCACTTGTCTCCATTCTTTCTGTTGAAACAACAAAAGAGAGAGCGAAGATAATGCCTCATTAAGAAAACTAACATCAATAAGCGCTGACATAGCATTCTGAAGGTTTAAACATTTTCTGCAAGCCGGCATTATCACACGCTTTACCAACTCGTGGATGTTACCCACAATCCTTGGCCCTAGAGAGAGTTCATAAGAGCCATTTTTATTCCTTCTTATACAAATTTATCCACACGGGCTCTCCCCGTTTGCAACGTGCAAGCGAATGGTTTTTGTTGATCCAACATGGAACAAATTTGGAAATGAGAGAATTCTAGGGGTTTAGGGGCCCTCACCTAACATTCAAACAATGAATTATTATTATAAATTAATGTGATAAGTCTTAAATATCCACCACACGGGCGACGGCGCGTTTTTTACTGTATCCCCTCACTTAAATCTTGGAAAAGAAGAAACCTTTCTGTCAACGCATTCCCATTTTAAGAAAATGACATCACTTGGGAAAAGCTAATAAACGTGCAAGAAATACCTCTTCTTGAGTGCAAAAATTCAACATATTAATTTATAGTGATGATTTATTTTGCATGTCAAATGAGAACCTCAAATACTGTAAGATTCTCCCTTTCAAATCTGTTCGTAAAAAACTGAATCAAAATCATTTCCTCACATATCCCAGCAAGGAAATGGATGAATAAAATACCTCTTATGAATGATCAGGTATCAAAAGAAGAACTGTTGCAACATTGAAAATTAAAGCAATAACGCCCAGTTTACATCTTTTATTAAGCAAAGATAACCGATGGATTTCACATGATAGAATTCATGAACACCAGTGCGAAATGGGCATGAATACATTGAATATAAGTGTGAATTAAATAAAACAACGACATTGCGTTCTTCATAAAAGAACTGCCTCTTAAAATACAGGGATGTGGTTTTCTCTGTATTCCCTCACTTAAATCCCAGCAAAGAGGCAATCTTTTCTGTCAACAGCCTTCGTTAAGTCTCAATACAGCCCCGTGAACATTCAAGGAAAGTGCAAGAAGCTTCTTGAGCATATTATAATTTACTATCATGATACCAATAACATCACCACAAGCGCTTATACAGCACCCTTCAGGTTTAAACATTTCCCTCTGCCTCAAGATTGACCACTTGAGCGACGACGCATCTTCCCCTGTATCCCCTTACTTAAATCTCAGCAAAGAGGCAATCTTTTCTGTCAACAGCCTTCGTTAAGTCTCAATACAGCCCCGTGAAAACTCAAGGAAAGCGCAAGAAGCTTCTTGAGTATATTATAATTTATTATCATGATACCAATAACATCACCACACAAGCGCGCTTACACAGCACCCTTCAGGTTTAAACATTTTCCTCTGCCTCAAGATTGACCACTCGGCGACGGCGTGGTTTTCTCTGTATCCCCTCACCTAATCCAGGCAAAGAAGAATCCTCTTTTGTTGCTGTTTTTGTTGCTGTTGATGCATCTCCATTGCTAGAGCTTTCTGCTGTTGTAAGTGAAAGCTCAAGAGATGATTCATCTTGAGTCCGTACAGTACGTCGACGAGGAGAACGACGTATTTTTTTGACAGGTTCAACATTTTTCTCAGAGAGGCAGTGCTCTTGATCTGTTTTTTCATCCGATAGAGCCTCTAAAGCGTTTTCACGCGCATCCCCATTTTGCGCTTTATCATATTGGCCATTGCCATTTTTTTGCGACGACATTTGTAATACATCTGTATCACCCTCGACAGCATCCTTTTTTTCACCATCAAGATTTATTTCACCGCATTCTTGCCCATTGTTTTCATCACGATTTTCGTTTTCATCACCACGATTTTCATCACGCCGAACCGATTGAGACATTTGCCCAGCTGCTGCTAAAATAATACGCAAATAGTGCTCGGCATGTTGTAAATAATTTTCCGACATAACACGATCACCTGCACCTTGTGCATCACGCGCAAGGCTTATGTATTTATCGGCAATTTGCTGAGCATTCCCGCGAATTTTAACATCCGGACCGCTACTTTCATAATTGCGAGACAACGGATTAGGACCGCGACGATTATTATTGTTATTACCATTATTGTTATTATTGCGACCGCGTACCCGTCTATTTTGTTGTGGCCTCATCTTTATCCCTTTTTGGAGTGTTTGTCTTATGTGTGTCTTAATTGACGCTTCCTCATTACATTATCTTTTGATAATGCTGATCATGTTTAACATACGATTATCAAGCTATCCGCGTTTATTTCACTCAAACGAACCCTACTGATATTGATAAAAGCATATATTTTCTTGAAAATCACAAAACAGCAGGGAAATCGTAAATCAAAAATTCCCTTTTTCTCTGTCAAACAGCAGAAACCTAATGATGTTCACGTAAAATGCCAAGTGTTTTTTTTAAAATAAACCATATTTCACTAAAAAAATAATTATCTTGTGGAAAACAAAAAGGAAAACACACATATAACACACCCGACAAAGAAAAAATTCCTGCCAGAGAATAGTAGAAGCTTCCTTTTTTGCTCTAAAACCACCGCTCCTAAAAACGCCGATATTCTCTACCCCCTCGTGCATTTAACTCACAAGCACTTCCATCCCAACGAGTCACTGCGCGAACCTCTTTATTTTATAAATATAGCCTCTCTTCATCGCTAAAGCAACCCCTTGCGAGCGATAATCCACGATCGCCTCACAAAACCTCTTAACTTTTATAGATAGATTAACACGAAGTATTATTCAAGCCCTATAATCACCAAGAGATCAATCTTCTTTCCCAAACAAGTCAATGATACTATCAATTTTTATTTTAACCCATAGAGTTTTTAAGTTAATCACAGTTTTTATTTATAACAAATTGAGCTTAAAAACAAAATATTTAAATACAAAAAAATATCAAATTATGAAAAAAACGACCAATATGTCACACTTTTTTAAAAATCAGCTTCTTCTCAAAAAAATACCCTCCTCAAAGCCTATCAATAAGAATGGCCTAACGTATTTCCTTACTTATCTTTTCTGATAAAGAAAACTAGAATTATAAAACAAGCACATTTTTAAACCCAGCACAGCGCTTTACGCATGAAGAAGCCGTAAATGTTTATAAAAGGAATGTTTTTTACTCATTTTTGTCATGTCTATTGACTTACACCCTCAAAGAATGAAGGTTCTCAAATCACACTGGTCTGTTAACAATGAAAATACTTATAAAATTCATACACTAAATTGATTTGTAATGATAATTCATATTTTTTGTGTTGAGTAAGAAAATTAATACCGTAGGATTTTTCATCCTCAATCTGTTTGCTGTTGAATCAATCTCTTTTTCTTGCATGTTACATGTGGGAAAACCTGCGTGGAGTAAAAACGATAAAAAGACTAAAAGTGCCTCTTATGAACCGTCTCTAAGGCTAAAGGGTTGTCGAGAGCACCATTGGGAGCGAGCAAAGTGTGAGATAGTACCGGCTTATTCTTTGTTTAAACCATAAAGATGAACTTGCTTTATAAATTTTATACATTTCATGATGGTTTTACCATTATACCATTCACCAAAACCATCACGAAATGGATTTCCCACACTCGTTATTTCCCTTAAAAAAGCGCAACAAATCCTCCTGAAACTCCACCACGCCCCCTTAAACATTTCAAGGAGGCCATCCATACCTTATGTCGCCACACCTTAAATAAGAAGTGCGATATAACAAGATAAATAAATCAAGCTGCTATTGGTCATGAGGCAGATAGTCATTTAAGAGGCTTTTATCTTTTTATCAAAATTCGCATCCTTTTAACTTTCCATATAAAAACTTAAAAGTAATTGCGCCTTTTGCCTGTTTTATTTTCTCTTTCATTCAGAAAACAGTCTCGTAAGAGAAAATAATTTCCATCCCCAGGACGGACCCTCGTCAAACATTGTTTTTTAGCACTATCAGAAAGCTTATCCCACATTTCACGAATAGCAAAATAGGCCTCACTTTCCAAATTAAGACAATGCTGATAAACCTCTCTTTTCATATCGGGCATAACGGAGGCAGAAATTTCCTTGCAATATACGCGTAGATCAAAAACAGGAATAACCAATTCAACGGGTGCTTGTTGTGTTACTTTTTTATGAGAAGAAAAATAACTAACCACCTTTGCAACAACAAAACACAAAAACACTATACAAAAAAGTATTATGCAAACAAAAGCAATCTTGCGATATAATCTTTTGAAATAAGCCTTTTGTCTTGCTCGGATTCTTTTTTCCATAAAGATTGTACCCTTTAATATCCCAAGAGAAGCTTTTACAGCAAAAAATGATAGAAGTATCTGTGTACACAATACAGGTTATAGCCGCAAACGATCAAGACTCTTATGTCAAAAGACTCTCTTTTTTACCGTATAATTCTTATCGTATATAATTCTTATGAAACACTTTTCTCATGCCCTTTATGAAAAAATAGGGCTGATGATTTTCTCTCACCACTTTTAAAGACGAAGATTCTTCATCCATGCGGATCTATAAACAATTCGTCTTTGTTAAGACATGTCATATTGATTTATAAAGAATATTTATTGTTTTACATGTTGAATGAGAAACCCGAACACCATAGGATTCTCTCATTTCAAACCTGTTTATGTTAAATCAACCAAAACCATGTTGCTTACAAGTTACAAGCGGAACTGGTATGTGGATTAAAAACTGTATAAGAAAGGCATATGCCTCTTATGAATCGTCTCACGAACCAAGGCTGTCGTAATATTGGGAGCGAGCAAATACACTGATAGTACCCAGCTTGCCTCTACATAAGCGTGAAGATGGGAGTGCTCAATGGATTTACCGTTATTCACCACACAAACACTTCATATATAAAATCTTATACGCCTTCTATTACCGCCCCCTCAAAAAGCAGTCGCTAAAACAAGATAAGAGATTATAGATGTAAAACTCCTAACAAAAAAGAATGGACTTTCTAATCGAGATCAACAAACACTGTTAAAGACACATTTGCATTTTTGACCATGCTGGCATGTATGATAATGGCCCTTCAAATGCGCCACCATTTTATGCTTCACCTCATATCATTCTCCGTCAAACAATCACAAAGATTCTTTAACTATTCAACGCCCCCCAACCAAAGCAAAGAAACCAAACCCAGACGCCTGCATTTTTATTTGAATCTTCCCTATTGGGATAAAACACACAAGAAATTAAAGATTTCACTGCAAAATGAAATCACAAAATACAATAATGAGAAAAATATCCAAAGCCATCTCAATAACAAATATATAGCGCCCCTGTTATTAGAAAGTAAAAAAAGCCGCACCATTTAAAGGCGCGGCTTATGAATAGAGATATAACTAAATAAAATACAAAAGAAATCAATAATAAATACTTATACACAAAACGTATAGTATTGCAAGCTTTTTAATTATATTTATAAAAATATCCAAAAAGAGTATAAATAATGATACATTCGTATTGAGGAGAGCTGTTTATAACAATACACTTTCTAAAATAAAAACGTATCAAATAAATCAAAATACTTTGTAGCTTTATCTCAATATAATCCATGAAAAAACACACATGATTTAAGTCCATAATTATAATAAGACCCGTTCTTTTACGCTTGTAAAAGCTGGTTTTTCTTAACTTACATTCACCACTTCAAAAGATGAAGATTCTTCACCCAATCTGATTTATCAACAGCCCAGATTGCAGTGGGGTCCATTTGGCTTTCTCACATGTGATTGATTTAAACTTAAAGCTCAACAAATAAGCCTGCCTTAAATATTTGCCACGCCCTTTAAAAAACACTTTTTGTATCATGGAAGCTCTTACAAAGAGACTTGCCTTATATCATCACACCTGAAAGGACAGTCTTTACAGCATAAACAGGATAAGACAAATCAACAACCGCTTGTACAATCTTGTCTGATAAGAAAACAAGTGAAACGTTAGCCTTCAAGCCTGCTCCAACAGTACAGCATTTCTCTTCTTTATAAGAAAAAACACAACGATACGCATGATTTTTTTATAGGCATTTTTCTGCTTTTGTCCTTTTGGCAATTAACATTTTCTTTTTATGGGATTTTTAACAAATTAAAATTGCGAGGATCTGCACTTTTTCTCTTTTAAAAAAGCGTAAAAACCGCAAATTATTTATAGAGTTAAAATCATCAAACGCTCTATCCAAAAGCTTTTTAAAATGATTGCACGATTTTTTATCTTTTTAAAGCTTCTTTTGCCATGCGTTTCTATTTGGGCATGGCTCCTTGCTCTGTAGGCTTTAAAAACTTACCCTTAGATTTCAATATGCGCCCTACTCTCCCCAACAACGCATGATCAACTTATCCAGCAACAACGCTTCTCTATCAATTTTTACCATTTTTTAACATCTCAAACAGAGTGCAATTCCAATCCCCACCGAAGATATAAATCAGGTTTATCTCATCTATAGCTTCAACCCATACATATTGTTATGATCACTCTTTTCTATTTTTCCTTATCTAACAAAGAAGAAATCTCTCTAGAATGCTCAACACTGATGTTTTGAGTAACACTACTGTGTATTTCTAGCGGCTTATGTGCTGTAAATTTTGAAATAAAAGAGCTGTAGTCTATTTTTGGCGCCTCGTATATTGGAGAAAAAAATATGTCTCCAACGGACGATGATTCTGTTTTAATTTCTGGTGCGCTCACAAAACTGTTTGGTGTCGTTATTCCACCACTCACAACACTATTAATACTGTCTTGCTTCTCTTCTTTCTCATTTTTTTTCTGTTCGACATTGATAAGATCTAGAGCATTTAATTTTTTTTCTAAAGCATCCATGCGCTTTGCAATTTTTGTAATATCTTCATATGCTTTCTTCAACAATGCGTTTAAAGGAGCATGTCCCATTCTTCCGCTAGCATAAAGAACCACACGAATACATTCCGGATCATCAATATCAGAAATAGAAAATGGAAAAAGTGCCATTATATCCCCCTTTTTGATAAGCTAAACGCGTATTAAGGCATTTGCATCTCTTTTTTCGTTGTACGGCTCTTGCATTTCTCAGAAAACCTCAGAAAACCTCAGACAACCTCAGACAACCTCAGACAACCTCAGAAAACCTCAGACAACCTCAGAAAACCTCAGACAACCTCAGACAACCTCAGACAACCTCAGAAAACCTCAGAAAACCTCAGACAACCTCAGACAACCTCAGACAACCTCAGACAACCTCAGACAACCTCAGACAACCTCAGAAAACCTCAGACAACCTCAGACAACCTCAGAAAACCTCAGACAACCTCAGACAACCTCAGACAACCTCAGACAACCTCAGACAACCTCAGACAACCTCAGA
>NZ_JBHIRR010000011.1:17736-23563 GCF_042197325.1 Bartonella sp. AA16NXGY
GACAACCTCAGACAACCTCAGACAACCTCAGACAACCTCAGACAACCTCAGACAACCTCAGACAACCTCAGACAACCTCAGACAACCATGTAAAAGGCTTTTGAAAAAAATTTCCTCATCGAAAATTTTTACAAGGTATTTTTTTAGATTATACTCTGTTTTCCACCTAAAATGTTGACTTTATCACCTGATAACCAAAGAAAAATGTTTGACCACCTTGCATGCTGTATCAACCTTTCCCAAAAGGACAAAGCCCACACCGGTCTTTAAATAATGCCAATCAATAAACAATGGTTTGTCAACAATCTGGCTTCGTATCTAACAGATTTAACTTGGCTTCCCCTTTCAAATGCATCCTTGTAATACATCCCCTGTCCAGAGTTACTCTACAAAAAACACTGCTTTAGGAATACGTACAGATGAAAAACACTCCATGCATAAAATTTTAACCACATCTCAAACAATGGTATTTTACAACACAACGGGATAAACTATTGTCTTATAGATTTTCTCGTATCACTCTCATCCTGTTTCAAGAAGTTGCCTGATAAGCACAAAATGCCATCTCAGAGGGTTCAATGCCTCACCATGTACTACAACGCATCGCCAACCTGCTGCTCTTGCCAACAGTGCACCCATTTTGAAAACAAAGAGGGGCTTTTTTCCTACACGCTTTGCCAAAAAAGAAAGCGCTCCATTTTGCCTTTTCTCGCTTTAAATAAACATATCCGTTGACCTCTTTCCACCACCCTCAAAGGACAAAGGTTTTAGCCCCACATCGGTTTGTAAACAATCCAACTCCTCTGAAGGGGCTCCATATCTGCTCATTATTTATATGATTCACTTGCATAATACTTAACCAAGAAAATCCTCACCATAACATTTGCTAATGTATTAAATACTTTAAGCTATCTTACTGATATCACCACCTTCAATAATAGTGTTTTAATGACGGTATTTACGCTATAATAGGATAAAATTATCTAGGGGCTTTTTGTCATCGCACAGCAGCGGTTTAAACCCAGCACTTGAAACAATGGATCACGATACCACAAGAGAGAGGCATTTGGGATAAAATCTTTATTCCTCAGCAAAAAACGCCATGAATAAAGAAATTTTTTTTGTTCTTTCCCTACCTTTAATAATCACTGTCTTGATCCTCTAAAGAACAATAGGTAAACTCACCTTTAGGCATCCAACAAAGGCAGCACAAAAAATAAAGAGAGTTAAGTTTTTTTTCTAAAGCGCATCAAAACTTTCTACACAATATATTCTATAAGACTTTATATTCAATAAGACTTTTTTCATAACAAACATTTTAGCATTTTTATCTTTCTCTCCTACAGCTTTCATTCTCAGGCTTTGACAGCATAAACCACCGCCACATTGACAGGACGTGTTTCATCTCCCCCTGTTTTTTGCAACAAGACCTTATGTTCATGCTCTCCCGCAGGACCTGTCAACAAATTTTTATTGTAAATTTGAGCCAGATTTCTATAATATTCACCGTGATTCATATCCCAAACTACCTTTTCAATCATTGGATAACTATGCTGGTGGTTACCTGTTGAATCTGTTTTTCCTTCATGGGTATGAGATTTAAAAGACTCTTCTTGTCGACTTCCCAAGCGACGTCCTTTATCAATTTCTTTTCCACTATCGAGCCCCCGTAAAAACATTCCACGCAAATCGGGAACATTGAATGTTGTTCTCCCATCTCCTTTTCCCCATGTTTCTCCCAAAACAGCAAAAAGATTGGCATAGTTCCTTCGCGAATATTCTTTACCATCACAGAGTAACCATCCAGAGGGTATTTTTTCTGTAGCAAAAGTCCCAATAAATCCAGAAGAAAAAGTTTCAGGCAAAGGAGGAAAGGGAGGGATTTCAGGAAGTTTTATAGTAGGATTGGTTAAAAACCAGCCATCAGCATTTTTTCCGGCAATATCACGCGTATAGACGACTTCATAAAGCCCCCCTTTTTGAATTTCTCCGCCCTTTAAAGGCATAATACCCTCTGGCGTTGCCATATAAGTTGGTCGTGGTAGCAATTGATTTAAAGAAATATTTGTCTTTCCTCTATTGACGCCTTGTGCTTTAAAGCGCACAACAATGCCATCCATATAAGTCTCAAAAAAAGACTTTGTTGCCAAACGAAGTGACGTTCTCTCGTTTTCCACATCGACAGTAAACTGTGTTTCAATCCCGCCCCCATTATCCAACAAATATTCTTTGATGCGTTGCATCATAGCGCGAGCACTATCATTGACTGTGCTTGGCGGTTGCCCTTCTGCCCAGTTTATATTCTCGTCGACATAAGCATTTTCTGATGCAACAATTGACCAATCATAAATCGAGCTCATAGAAGATACTCTTTATTCAAAAAGGGAAAACGAGCAAAAAATGAAGAAAAGAAAGCCGCAATTTTATTTTTAGATGCCGGCATTTTCTCCATTTTCATTTTTTCCATTTTCAAACCTATTTTGTCATAATCAACATGCAATAACTTTGTTTTTGCATTGACATAAACAGCTTCAGGGTTCACACGCAACACGTCTTGCGCCATAACGCCCTGATAACGTTGTGGATTTCCCTTATAATTAAAGGTATAAAGTGGATATCCCTTTTTCTGCCCCACAGGGATAATATTTTCTTTTGCTCTCACATCACAAAGCCCTAAAATTCCTCCGACCAATCCAAGTACTTGCTGCGCATCACGCAATGGATCTTTTGTCACAGAAGGCATTGTCGTGGATTTTCCTGAAGTCGTTCCGTAATTTCCAGCAGCCTGTGTCCCTACCTGTAACAAGCTTTGCAATCGGTTCCAATCTTGATTATCTTTTTCTGACCATTTTTGGCGTTCAGCATCTAAGACATTTTGGCGGTTTATATCTTGAATCATGCCCCCTTTCAAAGCATTGCTTTGCACGTTACTCTGTCCTTGATAATAGCTATTTGCCGCATTAACTTGATCATTCTGAGAGCGATCAATCATCTGGTTGGCATTCATCATATTGTTAATATCTTGATTATATTGCTGTGCTGCAGCATTTGTTGCCAAGGCGCCTAACTCATCGGCCAGCACACCAGTATGAGCCCCAGAGCCATAACGTCCTGCCCCAGACATCGATTGATTAATTGCATCGGACGTTTTATTCAGAGCATTTTGCAATGCAGTATTAAATTTACTATTGCTTCCAATCCAGCTTCCCTTAGCCATACCGGAAAGATTTGTAGCGCTGTTGGTTGGTGCACTCAACCATTGCGTTACCGTTGGATTGTTATAGAGCCCTGCTGCTTGTTGTAAACCGGTCAGCGCATTTTTTGTCATATTGCTAAGACCAGCGACTCTGTCTCCCTGATAAACGTTTCCGCCAATTCCTTTATTATAAAGTCCAAGTGCATCAGCACTGGCTTGTTTAAGAATATCAGCCGCCCAAGCAGGTGGAGCATTTGTTTGTGTTGTTGTCTGCACTTGAGGTGTGGTTTTTCTACTCATGGGTTCAGAACCTTTCTATATTGAATAAGATTACGAGAATATCCGTGATAAGCGAGCTTTTTCGCCCATCCAGTTCTTCCAAACATGTGCATTTCTTCAGCATTAATTGTTCGCGCCCATTTTTCGACTTCATCAATCAATTTGACCAATTTCAGCCCTCCCTCTCCAGCAAGATCAGAGAGAACGACGCATTTTTTTCCCGTATGGGTTATTTCAACTTTGGTAATTGCAAAAGCACTAAATTGGATTTTATTTTTTAAGACCAGCCACAATTGTGCTTGTCCTGTAGCGATTTCTTCAGCAATTTTTTCCAGACAAACATCATCCGGAAAGCGCTGAACATATTTTTTCAATGCAGCATTGAGAGCCTCTTGATAGGGAGCTATTTTTTCCCATGGCCACTGCTCTGTCAGATGAGCAGAATATAAATCTTGACTCTCTTGTATCATAATTTTAGCTCTTTTAGCTTTGTCACTCATCTCCCCTCAAATAACATTCCGTCTACGCATTTCACGCATTCCATGCCCCCCCGCACAATAAAAGAAAAAAAGCCCCATCATCCCTTTGTCACAACAAAGAGGGAACTTTTTTCTTTATAAAAATAAACCATGGTGCAGCCTATTTTCCTTTATCGCAGAAAAGCATGAAACATAACGCACCACCTTGTTCTTCATATTATAAAGACACAGCTTATCGCATTGTGCCTTTGTTTATAAAGGTTTGGGAAGCCTATGGGGCATTTGTTCTTTAATAATAGAGGCTTGAGCCTATCGCATGATATTACAAAAGGGCATGCCTATCGCATGCCGGCCCGCGTCAATTCCACATCAAATCCAGTGACATGAGTCCAATTCACCCCTTCAGGAATACGCAATTTAAAGCGATAAAACCGTGCCCTTGCACGACAGTGAATTTGTCCAGTATTATAAGAGGGCTGTTTTTCTGGCAACCAAACAGTTTCCTCTTCAAGAGATTGTCGAAAGCGCATTCCCACAGACAAATAAAACTTTCCACTATTGACTTGAGGCATAATATTTTTCACCCGTGTTATCATGCCATTTGTCTGCCCCATTTCTTGTGATGTCACGACACAAGCCATAGGACCCCCAGAAAACGAACCCAGTCTCCCCTGTTGATCAAATGCCCCCAGAATAGGCGATTCATTTTTCCAAGCTTTACTATCGAGAGAAAAGGACAAATCGTCAATATTCTTAGTCACAAAATCAAGACCTTCTAGGGTTGTTCCTGCTAAGAAAATAGGCAATATCATTTTGATATCGACGAGAGCTTTTGTCCATTTTTGCAATCCCCAATCATAAATGAGCAAGATACGTTTATGAAGATTCTCATCAGAATCAACCATCCAATAAACACGATTATACACCCCATCGATAGCAGCAGACAGAGTGTACAGATTATCCTTCCTTGATTTTGCGGTCATCGTTCGATCGACTTTTTCGAACCCAATGGGTATAATCTGTCCCTCATTTGTTATTTGATAAAACCCGCCCTCATCGGCAAAGAATGCTAAATCGCCTCTACAAACAATTGATTCAGCATTTTTTGCGCCTCGTTTATCGTGGATTTTTTGGAAACTAAAAATAATCTTAGAGCCAGGAATAAAAGAACCAGCATAGATTGCAGAACGCATAAAGATAATTGGATTTGTTGTCTCGGTTGCCCCTTGGACGAATCCGCCATCAGGAAAATCTTGATAATCACAACTTTTTTTTCCCACGGTCCAAAATTCAGCATCATTTAATCCAGACCAATGAACCCGTCTTGGATACTCAGTTAATTTCATCAAACAAACGAAATCTCCCCAGATTCGAACAATCCCTGCCTGTGGTGGATTTCCTCCTAAATTTCTAAATGTTTTATCATGATTAATATCAATCACTTGTGGTTTATCATTGGCATTCACAGCAATGATAAAATCACCAAACAAAGCAAAAGACCACGGAGCATCAACATTAGCCAGATAAGATTTTCCTTTTTGGCTAATATCTTTCCAGTTCATTGTTGTATTATCAAGTAAGTAGATTTTATCTCTTGTCCCGACAATAATAGAAACCCCATTTTTTGTTTTAACCGCAAGAGTGCCTAAGATTGGCTCCGGACAAGGCTCTGATAAAGGTTCAAAACTTGGCATAGGGATATAGGAGCCATCCGCTGGGAGCACATTAACAAGTTCATCGGTAAAAATTCCATTGATATCCGCCACATCGGGTCGATAATCAGCGATTGGGAAAAAAGCCATCAAGACCCCCATAAAATCTTTGAAGAGCCCAGTGCCATTCAAAACACCAAGGCTTATTGATAAAAAACCAC
>NZ_JBHIRR010000011.1:23663-33095 GCF_042197325.1 Bartonella sp. AA16NXGY
TAAACAACCTTAGATTGTTTAACGCACCAAAAAAAACGATACCATAAATAATGGCCACCCCAACGCCATCCACCAGCGCCAAACCAAAATCAACTGCCCGCAAACACCCCCCCCCCCCCACAATGACGGGGGAAAGAGCCATCAAGACCCCCATAAAATCTTTGAAGAGCCCAGTGCCATTCAAAACACCAAGGCTTATTGATAAAAAACCACAAAAGCCCTTAAAACTCTAAAGGCATAAAATTCAACAAAATAAACAACCTTAGATTGTTTAACGCACCAAAAAAAACGATACCATAAATAATGGCCACCCCAACGCCATCCACCAGCCCTTCACCATCAACACCCAACGCGCAAATCCAGCCATAAGTGACAAACCAGCCATCAGTGCCAAACCAACCTTCAACGCCAGCCATAAACGATTTGAAATGAACTTTTTAAAAACGCATTGGGCGAATCTTTGAAGAACCTTTTCGGCGCGATGTTTCAATGCGCAAAGCTTGAAGCTGTTCTTGAAAATCTCTGAAAGAAACGGCGGCATATTCAGGATCTTTAAGGATATTTTTATAAAGTTCATATTTTGCCCGTGCTTTAATAAGATCAAAAGCATAAATCAACCAAGGGTTATCATCCTCTTTCAGCTGTTCATCAGCAAAATGAACAGGAGCATAAGAAAGCTGTACAGTTTCCACATGTTCTGGTGTTGGAAAGAGTCCTATTTTTTGATCAAGGTACGTATAAAAGAATGGCGTTCCTAGCGCAGGATGCATACCATATTGTTGATGCAACACTTCCAAGGGCTTAAAGAACAACTTTGTTGGTGTTGCATTCTTTGTTACTAAAAAGACGCCCTCCAAACTCTTTTCTGCTTCAATAAAAACCCCCTCTTCTTGCCCATACCATGTTTTACCACTCTGTGTTTTAAACGTCCTTTCTCTTTTTTCATTAAAGAAAAAGGGTTCGCGTTCACACAAACGCAAAGCCGTAAAAATTGAATCTTGAATTTGCAGGGAATATTCCGCTGTTGTATCATCAATTTCATCTTGAATAAGCGCGACCATATAAGCAAAAGTTTTAGAATGGTCTGAATGTGTAAAGTTTAGATTTTGGGGATCAGTGGATAAAGTGGTCATAAGCCTGTCCTTGTTTCTGGAAGCATTTTAAATTTTTCCCCCAACAGATCCCTCTTGTTGGGGGAAGAGAGCAAACATTCGCTTTAAGCGGGTGCTCCATAAGTTGGGATGACAATAGTGCCAAAATCCTGAGCCCCTTGCGTACTCCCTGGCAAGGTAAAGCAAGTTTTTTTCATACCAATAATGGTTTTTGCCGCAACCCCGAATTCTCTTTCATAGTCGAAGAGTTCTTCCACCAATTTATAGCGTGTCGCCCCTCGATCTTTACCAAAAGCAATCACAGCACTCTGCGCACCAAGCAGAACAGCCCGCCGCACATTTGGCACAGCTTTATTAGCGGTTCCAGCTTCGACCCCTTCAGTAATATGTTCAGCTTCGCGCAAAACCACACCATTATACATGCCCAAAGACCCATCATAGAGCGGATTTTTGATACGACTTCCACTATAGATTGCCTTAGTAATGTCGAGCCATTGCCCCGCATCAGTATTGGTTCGCAATTGTGTCACTTGGGTTGGATGAAGATAAAGCACATAAACATTTTCCCCATCGATCCGCACGGGTCTAATTTTAGGATTTGCCAATTTAGCCCGTTCAACCGCTTTATCAATCAAGCTGAGATCAAAAACATCGTCTTCTTTTAAGTCCTCATCTTTTGCTTTATCGTTAGGACGTACCACGCGTTTATTGGTTGGTGCCGTTGGCGCATTAAACCCATAATGAACAGGTTTAAGGGTAATCGTGCGTCCTTCAAAGTTAATTGTTTTTGCGGTATAACCACACACTTGAATGAAGAACATCATACTCAGACGATCTGCATACCAATCAACCAAACCATTTTTTGCCTCGGTGCGCAAATCATGGAGAATTCGTTGTTGATCAATCGTTCCCTCATTTTTGACACGCACGGCATGAACGAGTTCATTAATTGCCAAGCGATCATTGAGAAACTGTAAAGCTTCTTCATTGCCTTCCAATGTCTGCCCTTCACTCACCCCATCGCCTAGCAACTGCACACGCAAATTAAAGCTAATAGCATCCCCACTTGCTTTCGTGGTTTCATCTTTTAATTGTACGATACTGTTTGAATCATTTCCAATCAACGGTGCAATTGGAAGTGCTTTTGAGACTTCTTGGTTTAGTAATTTAGACCATGTGCGCACTGCCATTGGGTCATTAAGTCCGATATAAGTTACAGTCATTTTGTCCTCTAAAAGTTTTATTGACATAAAAAACCCGGCAAAGCGCCGGTTGTTAAAACACCACATTTCATTTCAAATGGTGAATAGGTTGTTTGTGAGTTTTATCTAATTTCTGTTAGCGTCTGCCTCCCCCTTATAAGAGCTCTCCTCACCACATCCGTGCTGTGAGAAATCCCCCCGCATTCTTCTGCGCCAAAAGCCTCTTAACATTCCCGCAAAAAACACCTGCCACATTCTTGTTTTTAAAATTCTCTTCCCCCCATTAAACGATTAAAAGCGGCTTTATTTTTAGGATCAGCAACCCAAGCGCTAAACTCTGCTTCTGACATTTTATCAAGCATATCCAAAGAAATCGGCCCATTTGGCGTCAAGCCGTTATAAGCAGCAAGAGTACGTGCAGAATTGTGTCTTTCCTGTAAATTTTCACCCATGTTATTGGGAACATTTGTGTAGCCAATTTTTTGTGCAATAGAGTAAATCACTTCAGCCGGATTTTGATTTTTTTGCGCACAATCGCGCAAGATCTGCTTCAACTCATCACCAATTATCGCATCAATATTTTGGGGATCTGCCATCTCAGGATAGAGCGAAGCACAAGCTGCCAACTGTTTAGCCCGCGTTTCATAAATAAAATCAGCTGCTTGATCAAAATCATGATGCTTTTGTTTAACACTGGCAACAGACTGCTGAAAAAATGCATGCAACTGTTCTGCTTCGCGAGCAAGAGAAGGCTGTTGTTTTTCATGTACAAGCCCTTGTTTTTGGAGTGTTTTTCCCAACCATTGCATATAGCCCATAAAGTCTTTTTGCGGATCTGGTGGAACATCTTCTCCCCCTTGAACCTCTTTTCCAGCCTTTTGCGAAGAGTACTGTTGTTGATGCACTTGCCCTTGAAAATTATCTTCAAGAGTTTTTTCTTCTCTTGCAATTTCACCATTTTCTCCCTCTTGTGTTGAGACCAGAAAATCTTGTTTCAATTGGTTTTGTTCTGCCGGCGTTAAGTGTTCTTGATCCATGACATTAGCCTTCTCTTTTTTTTAACAATAAAATCAAATTTTTCAGATAAAACAGCCCATAAGCACTTATCCCCTCAATGTTCTCCCATCATTTGAGCACCAGTATTCCCCCCAATGCTCTCCACCCCACATGACGGCAAAACTCCCCTCTCCACCCTACTTTTCCCAACAGTCCTGCCCTACAAAACAGGTCTTTTAAGAAAAGGGAGCCCATGCACTACGAAAATCGATAAGCAATTTATGATATATGGCGTTTATCAGAAGTCACGCATGACAAAGCGTCCTATTGTTGAGCCTTTACTGTCTGCAACATCTGCATTATCTGCTCTGTTCCCACATTACCCCCCATCTGCGCTGAAGCATTTTGCTCTTCTTGAAAAGAGTTTTGCGCCTTTATAGCGATTTTATGAATAAGTGAAGCCGGTAAAGGCGAATAGCGTAAAAGATCGAGCATAATCTCAGGCGTTGTAAAATTTTGCATCAAAGGAAGCAATTGCATGATCAGTGCAAAAGTACGCTCTTTTTCATTAAGACTTGTTGGCGCATCATCCACGACAATATCATATTCCAAGCTTGTCACCATTTCGCGTGTCAGCGGCACATACTGGGCATTTTCATCACCAGCAATACGCACCAACCGCCCATCGGAGAGATAATTTTGAATAAGATAGAGAATAATTTTTCCCTGTCGTTGCCGATATCGACGCAACCCATCAAAAAAGGAAGCCAAAAGATTAAGTGACGATTGTCGCCGTTGTTGTTCAAGAATGCCAGGCTGATTGACAGCTCGCGTCCCAATAAATTCAGAAGACAACCCCGTCACCTGTTCGAGAGCACTCTTTGCTTCATTAAACAATTGAAAAAAACCTTGCGGAAATTGCGCCACGGGTTTAGGTTGGATTCTTCCGCCAGACACAGCCCCACTTTTCAACCAAGTAATGCTATCGGCTCTAGCCCAACTCTCGACGGCTTGTCGATCATCATCAAAAGCATCGCGTTCTGCCATAATGCCGCCTTTTGATTGGCTATTGAGCAAGTGCATTACTTGACTAAAATATTTGTTTGCCCACCGTTGCGGATCTTTTGTAGGGCGCACAATTCCGTAAAACTGTCGGCTTAACTTATCAAAAGTACCGGTAATACACTCCCATCCCAATTGATTGGGTGGAACCAAAGGCTTATCAGGCGCTTCAAGCAGCTTTCTACCTAAAAATGCCCGTTTGACAATTTTTCTGTTCAACCTTGTTGCCTGGACATGAGGAAAAGTTTTGCTTAAATTTTGGAAATCCTGCTCTGAATAATCGACAAACTTTCCACTTAGAGGCTCGAGAACTTTATAAACCACCTCGCGTTCAAACCAGCGACATTCTACCAATGTCACCATTTTAGGACGTTGATAGCCGCTCCCCTCTTCTCCTTGATACCCCCTCTCGGACTGATAACTTTGTGTCATCCCATCGCTGGTTGAATGTAAAAAGCTCTGATGTTTAACCCAATCAGCATTAAGGTCACTCCAATGAACATTGGGAAACATTTCCTGCGCCACAGCAAGGGGTTTTTCATCGATATACCATAAGCGTTGAGCATCAATAAGATTAGGCTTGACAGCACTTGCATCCCACACCATTTTCATCGGGTCTAAACGTGCAATGATTGGTTTTCCTTGGGGATCTTGTTCATAATCAAGGCGTGTATCTGTCCAGCCCATACCGCAAATAATTGCATCTTGAAAAGCATCGGAATCTTCGTATTCGCCATCGGCTTCATCGCGAAACCATTCGGCTGCTCCTGTCAGAATCTGATTAGCAAAGGCTGCGCCTTCTTGTCGTGGAATAAATTGCACTTGCCTTTTATTATTGCGCTCAGCCCCAATCACGGCATTAATTAAAGGCGCAATACGGTTAAAAGTCATCACCGGTCTGTTTTGTTCGTGCAAGACAGCCAAGTCTTGCTCATTCCATTGCCGTCCATTATAAAAATCGTAATCTTCCTGGGCATTTTTTCGCCATTTTTCGACATGATCAATATCATCCTGATACCAACCCACGAGTTTTTTAAAGAGAGCTTGATTTTCAAGCGTTTCGATTTGATTAAAAGAAGAATCTGTAGAACTATTCATTAAAAAGCCATCCATGAAGTTTGAGAATGGTGAAACGAGCGATAAGGTTTTTTTCGCGCTTTAGCATTTGGTTGTTCATAAGCCACACACATCAGTCCAAAGGCATCGGCCCCATGGCTAGCCCAATCATGTTCAGCCCCTAGTCCGATATTGCGCTGTTCGTCGCGCTTTTCATGATACCAAGCAAGCGCTTTTCTGCCCGCACATGTCGTTTCACGATTAAACCATAGTGCAGGAAACAACCGCCTTACGGCTTCGATACGCATTTTCACAGCGCCTGTTCCTTGGTTAGGAATTATTTTGGTTTGAAAACCGGCTTGTTGAAGGGCACTTTCAAAACTCACATTATAGACACGATCTTTTGTTGCGCCATCATGAGGCAAAACCATAAGAGCCTTTTCATATCCCCTTTGAAAAACCCAGCCCACATGCTCTGAGAGAGGTTGTCCTTGGGCTTCATAATAATCGAGCACTCGGATTTCACGTCCAACAAATTGCGCCACCCACAATGCGGTAGCATCGGCCTTTGCTCCTGTTCCCCCGATATCCCAAAAGATTCTCACCTGCATCAAAGGATCCCGTGGAACAGTGGTAATCCGCCCTTCCATTTCGGCTTCCAGCAGGCATTTCTGATAATAAGCCCCTTGGACAGCTTGGAGATATTCGCCTTCCCAAATATGGTTATACTGCTCTGGTCTTTGCTGCAAATCGTCCATTCGATCACGATTGAGTTTTTCAGGAAATTGCGGATTATCACGCCAATTGATTTCCACCCCTTTGATATGAGGATTATCGACATTTCGGAAACGTTTTTCCACGGCTGCATTTTCATGGCATGGGTTCCATGTGACCCATAATTCTGCATTCCAATCTTTTCCTTCTTCGCGCAAAGTTGGAATAAGTGTTTGCCAAGCAGTTTCTGTCACGGGCTCGGCTTCATCGACCCAACAAAGGAAAACGCGTCCCATTGATTTAATACTTGCGATATTGCGATCAAGCCCAGCAAACACATAGACAATCCGTCCATCTTTTGACTTAATATATTTATCGCCGATTTCATAATAGTCTTGTAAAAAAGGATAAGACTCGATAGCGCGTTTAATTTCCTCCAAAGAACTTTCATTAAGAGAATTTTGAAATTGCCGTGCACAAAGAATAATCCCGCGTTCTCCAGCCATTCCATGGCGATATCCCACCACAGCCGACATCAAAGCAAAAGAACGTGTTTTTCCAGAACCCCGTCCTCCCCAAGCGGCTCGCACATCTGCTTTTCCAGTAAAAACAGGAATAAGCTTTGGAATAAGAGCCACTTGAGCCGTTTTCTGCTCAATTTTTTGAGAAATTTTCTGAACAGTTGTCATTATAAATTTTCATACTTTAGCAATAATTGCGCTGCACCCTTTTGCTTATCCCAAGTTTAATGATCCCAGAGCAATTGAACGAAAAGAGCAATTGAACGAAAAACGCCCTTCTCAAAAGCAGCGCTTTATCTTTTCTTCATCCTAATATTCAATAAATTTCACTTTTTTGCATGAGATCCCCTTGACCCCACCTATGCGCCCCAAGCCCCCAAGGCACAAAAGCCCCACCCCCTCAAACACCGCGCCTGTCATCCCCCAACCACAAGCAAGGTATCCCCCCAACCAAATCATAGCCTCAGCACATGGCTCTCAGGCATATCCAAAGCCCAACATCCTCCAATATCATGCCTCTCAAGCATCACCAATCCTCACACTTTATCCCCCAAGATACCCCCACCAAAACACATGCATCCCGCAAGCATAACACTTCTCTCAAGTTTCATGCCCCTCCCCCATCAAAACACTGTTCCATATCCACCACACAAATACCCTGCACCAAATTCCCTCCAGCACACGGGGGCCCTTACGGCATCATTCACCAAAGCCCCTTCCCAATATCACGAGCGCCTACAAGCACGATAGCCTCCGCTTCAATCCCCTCAAGATAGGCAATCACCAAAGCAGCCCCCTTGCAAGACATCACCCCACATCACCCACCTCAGCCTAACATTTTTCAATATCACAAGCCTCAGTTATCGAGGTATCACACTTCTCCGGTTCACTATTTTTTGCATTCACTGGTACAATCTCAATACGCGAAACTGTTTTTGATATCTCCACACCTTCAATAACGAGAAAAAACCAAATCTTCACCAGATGCCCAAAACAGCAAATATCATCAAGCACTCCCCAACATCTTTCAGGTATCGCGCCCCTCACGCATCGCCATAAAAGCATCTTGCCGGCCCCTCTTCAAACAGACCACCCCAGACGCCATGTACCCCCAAAAAACACCATATGCACCGAAGTCTCCTCCAGTCCACGTCCTCATGCTTCCCCCACCAAAGCTTAACAACGTCACAGCTCACACGCCTAAAGCACACGCCCCTCACCGCAATTTCAATCATAAGCTTTCAGACAAACATCTAGCATCCCCGTTCAAAGACAATATCCCTTAAACATCATGTGCCCAACCCAACATTTTCTCGTAGCTTCAAGCCTCAGTGACCAAAGGATCAAGCTTCTCCGGTTCGCTATTTTTTGCATTCACTGGCACAATCTCAATCCGCGAAACTGTTTTTGATATCTCCACACCTTCAATAACGAGAAAAGACCAAACCTTCACAAAAATCCAAAACAGTAGATAACAACCACACCCCCTAAGCATTGTACCTCTCGGGTATCACCTCTTCAGCACACGCCCCTCTGTCATCGCCCATAAAAGCCGGCATCTCGACATAGGAAGCCCCAATATCTCCCACCGAAATATTCTGCTCTCCAGTAAATGCCCAAACATCACAGCTCCTTCTTCAAACCTTAGTTATCGAAGTATCACACTTCTCCGGTTCGCTATTTTTTGCATTCACTGGTACAATCTCAATACGCGAAACTGTTTTAACCTGCCCTTCTCCAGCCCCCTGAAGAGGCAACACTTTTGCCAGCAGCGAAAAAAAAGGAACAGGATTATTCAACGCATGATACTGAAGATAAGACACCAGCCCATCTTCACCATAGTGATATCCAGCCTGCTCCGCCGCTGTCAAAAGAGCTTCATTAAATCGCTTTGTTGTTTTATTTAAAGCCCCTTTTTTCCGCCCTCTTCGACGTAAGGGAAGACAATGTTCATCTACCATCATCATGTTCCTTCCAACTAAAGAGAAACCAAAACCTCAAACACAAAAAATGACATAAAAATCAGCAACAAAATTTGCCAAGCATTCAACAATTAAAAAAAAATGGGACACACCCAAAAAGATAAGAGCCCACATAAAGCCCAAATCCTCCGCATAATTTTACAGATTCACATTTTTACGCTTTTACATCATTACAGAACGCAGCCAAACGAAACGCTCAAATCACTACCCCGCACCGTTCTGTAAACACGGGTCTGCAACAAGCTGATGTCTCGTCTATCAGATTCCCCTGCTGATTATTTCATATAGCTATCCCACACTTCAAAGAATGGTGTTTCATCAAACACGCCAGATAAGCTCTGATCTACAATTCGACTTCAAAAAGCAAATTTTCCTCTGCTGAATAAAGCTTCCACCCCGCACCGGTTTTAAACTATCATCCAACCTTTTACCCAATAAATTCCCCTACTAACATCAGATTACCGCCCCCAAACATCCCTATTTTACACTATAACCGTATAGCAAATCTTTTAATTGTTCTTGCCAATCCCTTGAAATTACTTTATCACTCAAAGGATATTTTGATCGTCCACGCAACGATCAATAAGGGATAGTAAAGCCCTAAGCTCTAGCGTAAGAATGAACCCACTTTGTGGGTGTCCCGGGATTCCGGGAGTTTTTGCTATGTCCAGGTGTGATAAGCACTAAAAGCAAAAATGCTGACTAGAGCTCAGTACTTTACTACTCCCGGAATACTCATGCGAGGGCGCTCGCAACCGGAGGGGAGCTTGAAGTGCAAACTAAAAAT
>NZ_JBHIRR010000011.1:33195-46647 GCF_042197325.1 Bartonella sp. AA16NXGY
ACTCCCGGAATACTCATGCGAGGGCGCTCGCAACCGGAGGGGAGCTTGAAGTGCAAACTAAAAATTCACATTTTAATGACATTTCAATAGGTAAAAGAATCCGTCATAGAAGAATTTCAATGGGACTTTCTCAAAAGGAATTAGGAAGCCATTTAGGTGTCAGTTTCCAACAAATCCAAAAATATGAAAAAGGTTTAAATCGTGTAAGCGCGGGGTGTTTGCTCGAAATTGCTAAAAAACTAGAGGTTCCTATGAACTTTTTTTATGCGGACCTTTTAACAGCAGATATTCCCACAAAAGAACATGCCTTACACCACGATCAAGATACCACCAGCGAAAAAGAATACGCCCTTTTAAAAAACTTTAGAGAGCTCCAGCCGAAAAAACAAAAAGCAATTTTGTGGTTAATTTCTGATTAGACAGTGGTTAATTTCTGATTAGGCAAAAGCGCATCAATCGACATCCGTTGCCAATATCCCCCTCTACCTAAAGCCTTGCCTGACTGATATCACCACATCTCAAAAAACGGTTTACGGCACCGGTTTACGACATCATAGGATCAAACTTCAAAATAGGATAAAAACACCAAAACCTTGGAAAAACATCCCCACCCCTCTCACAGAATTTTATCAAGAGATCTCTTCTGATTTAAACGCACAATTCCGATTGTATCATTATGATACCTTTTTACATTTACCTTGTCAAGTTTTTATATTTTTCTTTTGATACTTTTGTGTTTTTCTTTAAGGGAGCCACATCCCTCAAAACACCTTTCCTGCAAAATGCCCCTCATACAAAACACAATGTCTAAAACAACAAGAGCTAAAATAGGATTTCCCCTAAATAGGCATCCCTCTAAATGGGCTTCCGCCTAAATAGAATTCCCCCTAAATAGAATTCCCCCTAAATAGAATTCCCTCTAAATAGAATTCCCTCTAAATAGGATTTCCCCTCTAAATAGGCTTTCATTGTATTGCTCATTCACCCACTTATTAAAAAAAACACCTCTCAATGCTTCTCACACCCATTTCACGGATATCCCCCATACAAATATAGATGCAACTATAATTGTTAAGCTCCGCATAGAATATAAACGCCCACCACGATTTTTCTCTCTTCACATCTCTTTACACATCAGCTCTGCAATCTGTTCACAGCCATTCCCCACACACTCTTCTCCAGAAAACGCACTTCAACAGCACTCTTCATCCCAACTTTCTCCTCCATTCACGAAGACACTTCCCCCCAATTCTCGCACCACATTCCACGCCCCCAAAAGCCCAAAGTGACCAAAAACACGCACAATATATAATCCACAAATCCCCCCACTTCACTTTTACAGATTCACATTTTTACGCTTTTACATCATTACAGAACGCAGCCAAGGAAAGGTTCACCACCCCGCACCACTCTATAAACAATAGTCTATAAACCAACCCAGCTTTTTGCCTAGTACCCCCCTTACAGTCTTCAGACGCCCTCCTCAAACGACAGCACTTCGTCAGGCTTGACAAATCAAGCCCTATCTCCTTAAAAATCGCCATCCTTCACGCATCTCTTTGCACCAACGCCTTACCCACACTCTCCCCCCTATCCATGCGCACACTCTCTTCATCCTCCATTCCCCCTTTTTCTCTCCCATCACACACTCACAACTTAACAGCACTCTTCATCCCAGCGTTCCCCGCTCCATTCACAAATACATCCCCCAATCCTCGCACCACATTCCATGCCATAATAAAAGCTCTCACAAAGCACAAATCCTCCGCTTCATTTTACAGATTCACATTTTTACGCTTTTACATCTTTACAGAATGCAGCCAAAGGAAACTCCCAAACCACCACGCGACAATTTGATAAAAACAAAACACCTTTCCAACAATCTCAAACAACAGATTTCTGTAAAGAGTTCATATGAATTTGATTGTTTAGATCTGACTATTAGATTGGCATATAGAGCCGTAGAACAGAAAGTAATTTTCTATAAGACAGAAACGATAAAAGCGCTATATAACTGAGATAGAACATGAAGAATTGCAAACAGATAAAACGACATCTTTCTTCGTTACAACACTGAAATTGTAACCGAAACGACGAATAATTGTCATCTGAACATGTAATTTTCACATCTGCAAATTTTTATTGATTAATTCAATCCCAACACTTCCCCTGAAACACATTTCTTCATTATCTACTTCTTTGAGACAAACCGGTAAAGGGGTTTCATCGATTATAAGTGCGGATATAATAACGCGTTACTCCAACCTCATCATAAGAAACCATAGACATGATACCTGTCTTTATTGGCGTTATTTGATAAGTCAAGATTACACCATTTTGCTGTTTGTTTGGTTGATCTGTATAGATCACGTTATATCCATTCCGTCGCAAGAGATCAATAAATACAGGAGTAAAGTTGTCTTCTGTTTTATTTTTTTTCACAATAAGTGTTGTTGTAGCGGGCGGTAAAGGTTTTTTAAGATTACGAACAAAATCGTTAGCAATTAATTTTATATCATCTTGCGTAATATTTGGACTAACATAACTTGATGAATAATTATTGATAGATGCACAACCAGCCACCAATACAAGCGGTAACGGAAATAAATATTTTGACATCTTAACTCCCCTATTAATTGCATTCTCTTCTGAGAAGCTCCTACACCAGAAATAAGAGCCTCCTTTCAAAGAATAGCCTTAACAACATACTGCTTTACTATCAAGCATTAGTTAATCACTTTCTCGCTTGTTTAAAAAACGACCACCATCTCTCATAGTACTCAAAGCTTATGTTTAAGACACAAAATATATATGTTAAAAGTACGAAAAAACACATGTAAAGCATATAGTATATGTATACTTACTTTCATGGTGTGTTGCATTACATAAACCAACGCATAGCACCCTTCATTTCCCCTCCATTCACGAAGACACTTCCCCCAATCCTTCTCACCCCTCCATATCATGACAAAAAACACGCACAATATATAAACCACAAATCCCCACTTCACTTTTACAGATTCACATTTTTACGTTTTTACATCTTTACAGAACAAAGCCAACGAAAGGTTCACCACCCCGTACCACTCTATAAACAAAGGTCTGTAAAGAATTCAAATGCTTGCCTAGCAAATTTCCACCACTGACCACTCATTCGTTTCAGATCACCCCCTTCAAAGAGCTGTGTTTTTACCTCATGAATAAGATAATGAGCGAACCGTCTTTAGAAAAAAGAAACGGCATGGAGATATAAAATATATCAATGGTCGTCATCGACTGTCGTGTTAAGAGGTGTTAACTCTTTATTTTTCTTAATTTTTACAACGCCAATAATTCCGGTGGAAATAATTAATGCGGACATAGCTAAAAAAGAGCTTAACAATCCCACGAGAGCCAAAAGTCCAGCAATAAAGCCAGACATTGCTTCCGCAGAGTTCGCTAAAGTTGAAAAGGTTCCAAAACTCTTACCAAAATCTTCACGACGAGAATATAATTGAATAGCTGAGACTAAACCAATATCCACAAAGGCACCAATAAATCCTAAAACAAATGCTAACACGAGAAGGAATTTTAAATAAATTTCTGCAGCTAAGGGCATAACAAACAGAATAACCCCATAAAGAAGCCAAAATATCATGAGCTTCAACGAAGTAATATTTAATATAATTTTACTATATAACAAACCACCAACAATAGTTCCAACAGCCATGAGAGAAAAAATATAACTCACAAAGCTTTCCTCTCCCCCTATAGAGAGAACAAAAGCTGGAATTAAAAATCTTAAAATTGCACCCGTAAAGAGAATAGCAAACGACGAGCCAACGAGCGTAATAAATAAATTATTATGTTCTGTAGAAATATATTTAAGATATGAAGCTGTTTCTCGATAAATTTTTATAAAATTGAATGATTTATTCTCATTTGAATTTAAATTCATGAGATTAAATAACACGATAATAGATATAAAATAGGTAAAAAAATCAAAAATGAGTACTGCCGATTTATTTGCAAAAAAAAGCAGTATGGAACAAACCAAAGGGCCAATGACGGATGCAGTTTCCATGATAATTTGAGCAATGCTATTGGCCTTTGTAAGATCTTTTATTGAAAACATTCTGGGAATAGCAGCTTGAAAACTTGGTTGGAAAATACTTCTTCCTATCGTTGTACATATTGCTGCAAAAATAAGAACAATGATATGTGCCGTACCTGTTATATAAGTTATAAAAACAAACAATGAAGCTAATAATCTCACAACTTCACTTAAGATCATATTTTTCTTCAAAGAAAAATTATCCGCTAACCAACCGCCTATAGGGCCAAAAAAGAGAAAAGGGATAAATCGAAAAAAATACACAAGACCTGTAAAAAAGGTGTTATCTGTTAATTCTAAGACCAGTAAAATAAAAACAACTTCATAAGCATAATCTCCAACTTTGGAAATAAAGAGAGAGCAAAAAAGAGCTAATGGACTCTTTTTTAAAAACAAATTCATATCAACCATCCGATGTTAAACTTTTCTACACTTAAAGTTACACTTCCTTCGATACAATTGGTGATATGAACTTCAGAAGAGTCTTTTATTCTAATAAATCGCTTAATAAGTTAAGTGAAAATTTTTAAAGAAATACTCCTCTTGATATAAGCATTTACTCTAATATCAAGTAATATCTTAAAAAAGAAAGAATGTAAAAATTATGAGATCACAATCTTCCATATTATTACATTGACCTCCACCCCACGTCTCAAAGAATGAAAATTCCCAACCAGCACTAGTCTACAATCCCACAATAAAAAGCAACTTTCCCCACAAAATAAAGCTTACACCCAACCACTTCTCAAACGACAGCACTTCGTCAGGCTCGACAAATCAAGCCCTATCTTCTTAAGCCATCCTTCACGCATCTCTTTGCAATACCCGCCTTACCCACACTCTCCTCCTATCCATGCGCACTCTCTTCATTCTCCATTCCCCTTTTTCTCTCCCATCACACACTTAACAACTGAACACCCCTCTTCCTCTAAACGTCTCCCTCCATTCACGAAGACACTTCCCCCCAATTCTCGCACCACATTCCACGCCCCCAAAAGCCCAAAGTGACCAAAAACACGCACAATATATAATCCACAAATCCCCCACTTCACTTTTACGGATATACGTTTTTACATCTTTACAGAACGAAACCAACGAAAGGTTCACCACCCCGCACCGCTCTATAAACAATAGTCTATAAACGAACCCAGCTTTTTGCCTAGTACCCTTACAATTTTCAGACACCCCCCCCTCAAACGACAACACTTCATCAGGCTCGACAAATCAAGCCCTATCTCCAAAACCGCCATCCTTCACGCATCTCTTTGCACCACCGCCTTACCCACACTCTCCCCCTATCCATGCGCACTCTCTTCATCCTCCATTCCCCTTTTTCTCTCCCGTCACACACTTAACAACTTAACAGCACTCTTCCTCTAAACTTCCATTCACGAAGACACTTCCCCCAATTCTCGCACCACATTCCACGCCCCCAAAAGCCCAAAGTGACCAAAAACACGCACAATATATAAATCCATAAATCCCCCACTTCACTTTTACGGATATACGTTTTTACGCTTTTACATCTTTAAAGAACAAAGCCAACGAAAGGTTCACCACCCCGCACCACTCTATAAACAATAGTCTATAAACGAACCCAGCTTTTTGCCTAGTACCCTTACAGTCTTCAGACACCCCCTTCAAACGACAACACTTCATCAGGCTCAACAAATCAAGGCCTGCCCTCAAATATTCTAGCTCTTCACACCCCTTCAAAGAGCAGTGTTTTATGGCATAAATAGAATAGAAAATTTTTGATTTTTCTTGCCAATCTTCTGAAATTACTTTATCACTTAAAGTGTAATTTTGATCGTCTACGCAACGATCAATAGGGATTAAAAACCCGAAGACTTGACACATAAATTTATCCCGCTTTGCGGGTATCCCGGAATTCCGGGAGATTTTGCTATGTCCAGGTGCTTTGGCACTAAAAGCAAAAAGCTGAGTCAAGTCAGTGTTTTTAACTCCCGGAATACCAATGCGAGGGCGCTCGCAACCGGAGGGGGGCTTGAAGTGCCAACTAAAAATCCACATTTTATCGACATTTTGATAGGCAAAAGAATCCGTCATAGACGCATTGCAATGGGACTTTCTCAAAAAGAATTAGGAAGCCATTTAGGTGTCAGTTTCCAACAAATCCAAAAATACGAAAAAGGCTTAAACCGTGTAAGTGCCAAATGTTTACTAGAAATCGCTCAAAAACTAGAAGTTCCTATGAACTTTTTTTATGCAGACATTGCCACAAAAGAAGATCTCTCAACAAAAGAAACTCTCTTACACCACAATCAAGAAACCTATAACGAAAAAGAACACACCCTTTTGAAAAATTTTAGAGAACTCCAGCCGAAAAAACAAAAAGCAATCTTGTGGCTAATTTCTGATTAAGCAACAGCACAACGATCAACATTATTTGTTAATATATCAAACAACGAAACATCCTTAAGTCAAATTCAGATCAGCTCCCCTTCAAAGAGCAATGTTTTACGGCATAATAGAATAGAAAATTCTTGATTTTTCTTGCCAATCTTCTGAAATTACTTTATCACTTAAAGTGTAATTTTGATCGTCTACGCACCGATCAAGAGGGATTAAAGGTCCTAAATCCGAGCGTAAAAATGAACCCGCTTTGCGGGTGTCCCGGGATTCCGGGAGATTTTGCTATGTCCAGGTGCTTCTCAGCACTAAAAGCAAAAAGCTGACTCGGATTCAGTACCTTTAACTCCCGGAATACCAATGCGAGGGCGCTCGCAACCGGAGGGGGGCTTGAAGTGCCAACTAGAAATCCACATTTTATCGACATTTTGATAGGCAAAAGAATCCGTCATAGACGCATTTCCATGGGGCTTTCCCAAAAAGAATTAGGAAGCCATTTAGGCGTAAGTTTCCAACAAATCCAAAAATACGAAAAAGGCTTCAATCGTGTAAGTGCCAAAGGTTTACTGGAAATCGCCCAAAAACTAGAAGTTCCTATGAACTTTTTTTATGCAGACATTGCCACAAAAGAAGATCTTTCAACAAAAGAAACCCTCTTACACCACAATCAAGAAACCTATAGCGAAAAAGAACACACTCTGTTGAGAAACTTTAGAGAGCTCGAAGCGAAAAAACAAAAAGCAATCTTGTGGTTGATTTCTGATTAGGCAAAAGCGCAACGATCAACATTATTTGCTAATATATCAAACAACAAAACATCCTTAAGTCAAATTCAGATCAGCTCCCCACACCCCCTCAAAGAGCAATGTTTTACGGCGGATAAACGGCATTTCTCTCTAACGTTTTTACGCACAAAGCAATAAAGCAATCCCGCTTGTGACTTCACTTATAAAATTGCAAGAAAATAGTTTTCACGACAAACAGAAGTAAAAGAATCCTACGATATTCGAAAACGCTGATTTAACATGCAAAAACACCAGCCACTCCCTTTGCTTTGCAATAAAATACCGCTGTCTCATCGTGAATTTTTCTAAATCAGCACGCCTCAAAGAGCGGTGTTTATCACATAATAGGATTATCACCGCCCTTTATACCATGAATTTTTCCAAACTTAATCTTCAGGCAAAAATTCCAACCGATCTCCTTGTTTTGTAATTTTCACCGTCGTCTCATCATGAATTTTTCCAAATAAGATATTTTCCGCCAGTGGGTCTTGAATTTCTTTTTGAATAATCCGTTTAAGGGGACGCGCACCATAAAGGGGATCATAGCCCTTATCGGCAAGAAACTTTCTCACCTCTGGCTCGATTTGCAAAGTTATTTTGCGTTCATTGAGCAAATTTTGCAAATGTTCTATCTGAATATCGACGATAGCTTCCATATCGTGACGTTGCAGCCTTTGAAAGAGAATAATCTCATCAATACGGTTTAAAAATTCAGGACGGAAAGCCGCTTTAACGACATTCATAACATCATTTTTTGCCTGATCGGTTGTTTGCCCTTCAGGCAAAGCAGTTAAAAACTCAGCACCAAGATTAGAAGTCATAATCAACAAAGTGTTACGAAAATCGACGGTACGTCCTTGACTATCAGTCAAGCGTCCCTCATCCAACACTTGCAACAAGAGATTAAAAATATCAGGGTGTGCTTTTTCAATTTCGTCAAACAGAATGACCTGGTAAGGTCTTCTACGTACAGCTTCAGTCAGCACCCCACCCTCTTCATATCCAACATATCCAGGAGGTGCCCCAATCAGCCGCGCCCCGGCATGCTTTTCCATATATTCCGACATATCGATGCGCAACATGGCATTTGGGTCTTGAAAGAGAAAAGCGGCAAGAGCTTTGGTTAATTCGGTTTTCCCCACACCAGTAGGACCCAAAAACATGAAAGAGCCAAGCGGACGATTGGGATCTTGCAACCCTGCACGCGCGCGGCGTACAGCACGAGAAACAGCTTGAACAGCCTCTCCCTGACCGATCACACGTTTGCTAATTTCATCTTCCATCCGCAACAGCGCCTCCCGTTCTGCCTCCAGCATTCGATCAACAGGAATACCGGTCCAGCGTGAAACAATCCGCGCCACATGTTCAGCAGTAACCGTCTCTTCAACGAGATGATTTTGTTGGTCATCATTTTCCGCAATACTCAATTGTTTTTCGAGTTCAGGAATGACACTATAAGCGAGCTCTCCAGCGCGTTGGAATTGTCCATCACGCTGTGCAATAGCCAAAGCATTACGGGCTTCTTCGAGTTGTTTTTTCAAATCAGCAGCATGCCCTAATTTTTGTTTCTCAGCCTGCCAAGCACTTGTCATCTCAGCGGACTGTTGTTCCAATGTTTTGAGTTCCTCCTGCACATTTTCCAAACGTTCTTTTGCTGTTGGCTCGACATCTGTTTTCAAAGCTTCCCGTTCGATCTTCAACTGTAAAATACGCCGATCAACAGCATCGAGTTCTTCCGGCTTTGAATCGACCTGCATGCGCAAACGCGCCGCCGCTTCATCGATCAGATCAATCGCTTTATCCGGCAAGAAGCGATCCGTAATATAGCGGTTAGACAAACGCGCCGCCGCAATCAAAGCACTATCAGCCAAGCGCACTTTGTGATGTTGTTCATATTTTTCCTTAATACCGCGCAAGATAGAAATAGTATCTTCTAAAGAGGGTTCAGGTACAAAGACAGGCTGGAAGCGGCGTGCCAAAGCAGCATCTTTTTCGACATATTTTCGATATTCATCGAGCGTAGTAGCGCCCACACAATGGAGTTCTCCGCGTGCAAGAGCAGGTTTTAACAAGTTAGAAGCATCCATAGGACCATCAGATTTTCCAGCGCCAACAAGATTGTGCAATTCATCAATAAAGAGGATAATTTGTCCATTTTCGGCTTGCACCTCTGCCAGCACCGCTTTAAGGCGCTCTTCGAATTCCCCACGATATTTTGCACCAGCGATAAGCGCTCCCATATCCAACGCATAAAGCTGTTTATCCCGCAAAGTTTCAGGCACATCGCCATTAACAATGCGCAATGCCAACCCTTCCACAATAGCTGTTTTCCCCACCCCAGGCTCACCGATAAGCACAGGATTATTTTTGGTCCGCCGTGAAAGCACCTGAATAGTGCGGCGGATTTCCTCTTCCCGCCCAATCACAGGGTCGAGTTTTCCTTCACGGGCATCTTTTGTGAGATCCCGGGCATATTTTTGCAAGGCATCATATTGTCCTTCAGCATGGGGGCTTGTTGCTGTTTTTCCTTTCCGCAGCGCATTAATTGCCCGATTAAGCGCTTGCGGGGTCAATCCTCCACTTGTTAAAATATCGGCTGTTTTTGCGGTCTTTTCCATGATCAGCGCTTGCAACATGCGCTCCACGGTCACAAACTGATCACCGGCTTTTTTCGCAATATCCTCAGCCAGCGCGAAAACTTTTGCCAATGGCTGCGAAAGATAGAGCTGTCCATTTCCCCCCTGCACTTTAGGCAAAGCATCAAGTGCTTCTTTTAGCGCCTTTTGAATAAGAGTAAGATCACCACCAGCGTTTTGGATAAGCGATGCAGCCAATCCTTGAGAATCGTCTAACAACACTTTCAGGAAATGCTCCGGCAAAAACTGCTGATGATCAGAAGCAAGAGCGCTATTTTGTGCTGATTGTAAAAAACCCTGCACGCGTTCGCTATATTTTTCCAAGTTCATTTTTTTTCCTTAAATCTCAAGCCATCACCACACTTTAACCTCTCCAATATTCCACAAAAGAAACATCCAGAAAGGATTATCCAGCCTCTAAAAAACACCGCGAAAAAAGCAGCAAGAAGAAGAACCATAGTGCTAAAAAGAATATGGGTTTCTACAAGCCTCATAGCAAGAGGGAGAAAAAAAATACGCTATCATTTTAAATAAAAACCGCAACTTTTCTTATACCCCCCATCATCACTCCCCTTTTTAAACCATCACCCCTAAATTCCACCATTAAACTTAAATTTGAACAGCAGAAAAGGAGCATGCAAAAACACTTTAAACAAAGTAGTCTTTACAGCATATAGTTTAGAGTAAACATTAAAGTATTTTCTCTAATTTTACTTAACAAAACATTGAATATGTGCTTTAATACTTATAAAGTTACACTATTTTTATTAAGATAGAGGATTTGAGTATGTACCATACTGTAAAAAAGGTTATTTTAATACTTTTATTCCTTCTGATAAGTAAACCAAGCTATGCCATTTTTGCCGGCAAAGTTATTACTATAGAGCATGAATGGCTTAAAAATGCATCATTTGATCTATTTATTTTCACCCAGCAAGTAAATTACGATGGTGGGCCTAACTCCATCTATTTCTGGGGAAATAAATTTGAATTCCAAAATGGAAAAAGTGGACAAATTGGTTTTTTCAACAGGAGCGGCCGTACCATTCATTTTTCTATCTGGAATGCAACGGGATGGAAGGGTAATACATGTAAGCATTTTACTCAGGAAGGTTCAGGAGTACGATGTGAAATTAACTTTCCATGGGAGATGGGACGCAGATATCGATTATATGTTGAAAAAAATGGAAATCTAGTTACAGCGACAGTAGTCGATTTTATAACGGGTAAAAAAGTGAATATTGGGACCATAGAAGTACCAAATACATTTGGACAACTCCGTAAATCTTCAAGTTTTGTTGAAGACCATTCTCGTTGGAAGAGACATCTCTCCTCCTGTTATGATTTAAGTCCGCAAAGTTCGATTTTTTTTGAGCCTCAAGGCATAAAACAAAACAAGCTACACGAAGGGAGTCTGAAAGCTTCTAATCAAGGAAAGTGTCAAGATTCTGACTTCATCCAAACATCATGTACATCCAACTTTTGCATGACAAGTATAAGCGACTTTGGAGGTTTAGCCTCGCCTACTACTAAACCAGAAATACAAATTTCCAATGAGAAAGATCTGTCTGCAGAAACAATTTCTAACGTTTTGAAACAAAAAGAGCTTGTCGTTATTCGTTCAAAAAATCGTTCTTGGGCACCCAATATCTTTTTGCCATCTCCTGATTCATTTAAGTGGAAATCAATCTTTATAGATCATCTAGCGGCTTTCAGTTCTACGCTTCACACCACTCACGGCACACAAAAGATAACCACAGGTCAAAAGATTATGTATATGTCTGATGGAAAAACTTGGAAGATTATGAAAAGAAACTAGCTTTTTTCTTCTTGATAAGCCCCTCACTCCCCTTTGAAAACAACTGGGGGTGAGAAAGTTTTTTTTCATTTCCCCACCACGGCTCCCTTTCCCAGTTATTTTTTCGAGCCCTGCTCTCATCCCGTCGTCCCCTTTAACTTCCCTCATCATCATACTTTCCAGCGCATTTTCTCCATTCTCACCCCCTTTCAAAACCACAACACCCTTTCCTCTCTATCTCCTCACCTCCCTCTTCTATCACCCTCACACCATCCCTTCACGCATCCCTTTGCACTACCCCGCCTCTTATCCACACCCTCCCCCTTGTCCATAGGCACTCTCCCATTCCACGCACTCCTTTTTCTCTCCCATCAAACATTTACGACTTACAGCACTCTTCATTCCAGCTTCCCTCCTCGATTAACAAGCTCTCGTTCTCCCCCCATTTATCTCACCCCATCCATGCAAAAACCCAACGTGCCCCCAAAATTAGCTCACCTCATCATCATACTTTCCAGCGTATTTTCTCCATTCTCACCCCCTTTCAAAACCACAGCACCCTTTAATAAAAGCCTCACCCTCCCTCTTCTATCACCCTCACACCATCCCTTCACGCATCCCTTTAAACTACCCCCACCTCTTATCCACACCCTCCCCCTTGTCCATAGGCACTCTCCCATTCCACGCACTCCTTTTTCTCTCCCATCAAACATTTACGACTTACAGCACTCTTCATTCCAGCTTCCCTCCTCGATTCACAAGCTCGTTCTCTCCCCATTTATCTCACCCCATCCATGCAAAAACCCAACGTGCCCCCAAAACACGCACAATGCATAAATCCATAAATCCTCCTCTTCACTTTTACAGATTCACATTTTTACGCTTTTACATCATTACAGAAAACAGCCAACGAAAGATTCACCCCACGCACTGCTCTGTAAACACTGCTCTGCAAAAATCTGATTTTCTTGTCTATTAGATTCCCCTGCTGATTATTTCATATGGCTATCCCACATATCAAAAAATGCTGTTTCATCAGACAAGACAAATAAGCCCTTCCTCCAAATATTCTCCACATACTCTTCTCCAGAAAACGCACTTAACACCCCTTTTCATCCCAGCTTTCCCCGCTCCATTCACAAATGCATCCCCCTACTCTCACCATATTCCACGCCATGATAAAAGCATACACACAGTACAAATCCTCCGCATTATTTTACGGATATACGTTTTCACGCTTTTACGTTATTACAGAAGTCAGCCAAATAAAATTTCCACATCACCACCCCGCACCGCTCTGTAAACACTGTTCTGAAAACGAACCCAGCTTTTTGCCTAGTACCTTACAGTCTCCACCCCCCAAAAAAGACAGCACTTCATCAGGCTCAACAAATCAAGCCCTACCCTGAATATTCAAGCTCTTCACTCCTCCTTCAAATAGCGCCGTTTTACGGTATAACAGAATAGAAAATTTTTCATTTTTCTTGCCAACCTTCTGAAACTGCCTTATGAATAAATATCGTAAGTTTGATCGTCTACGCAGCGATCAACAGGGAACTAAAAGCCCTAAACCCTAACGTACAATTGAGCCCACTTTTGCGAATATCCTTAGAATTCCGGGAGTTTTTGTTATGTCCAGGTGCGTTTCCGCACTAAAAGCAAAAAGCTGACTAGGGTTCAGTACTTGTTACTCCCGGAATACCAATGCGAGGGCGCTCGCAACCGGAGGGGGGCTTGAAGTGCCAACTAAAAATCCACATTTTATCG
>NZ_JBHIRR010000012.1:0-46140 GCF_042197325.1 Bartonella sp. AA16NXGY
GGAATGCGAGTTTCCATGTTTTATCTCCTTGAATATGCTGGAGATACAATGCCTTTTTGCTAATTATGTTCCAAAAGGGATATAGATATGCGCCAAAAGGAATAGGAAAAATCTAAAGCTAAGATCGAGATCATCATGGTGGGGCATTTTCTTTTGAAACTTTTGTTTAAAGCGCGTTCATAGAGAGTTTTTGTTGATCATAAAAAAGGGGGGTGAAAACGACAAGGCATGCCTATAGGGCTTTATGAGGTCATTATAATATAGATGCTGTTTTGTTTATATTCTTTCATAAATTTGAATTTTTATCTCATGACAACGTCTTGGTCGATAAACATATGATAAGCGTTACGAATGGGAATATATTTATGTTTCATAAATAAAAGCACATTTTGTATAGAGAGCTCTTTCTTTGTGTTTGCGCTATTGTATTCTTTTGACAAATGCTTTTCTTTTTGATTGTATCAAAAAGTTTAAAGAGAGACCTTGTTAGGATATAAAATGTTTCGTTCAACTTTTTTTAAAAATCGTGAAATCTATGGACCTCTTTGTATTGGATTTGATCCGAGCCATAAAGTTTTGCAATCGTGGAAACTAAGCTTTGATTATAAAGGTCTAAAAGATTTTTGTGATATTCTCTTAACAGCAGTTGTTGGTAAAGTAGGTATTATAAAGCCGCAAGTCGCATTTTTTGAATTATATGGTGTGGAAGGTCTTCAAGCTCTCAAAGAACTGATTGAAAATGCACACGAACAAGGCATATTGGTTCTGGCGGATGCAAAAAGGGGGGATATTGGCTCTACTGCTGAAGCCTATGGTAAGGCTTGGCTTGGTCCAAGTAGTGCGTTCAAGGTGGATGCCATGACAGTTAATCCTTTTTTGGGTTTTGATGCTCTTATTCCTCTGATAAAGGTTGCAGAAGAAACAGGAGCAGGGGTTTTTGTGGTTGTTCAGTCTTCTAATCCAGAGGGGAAACAAATACGAAATGCGCTTATTGGTGACCAGACACTCTCTCTTCATCTTGCACAGTGTATTTGTGATTATAATAGTCAGTCTTCGGTTATTCATCATAATATTGGCCCCATAGGTGCGGTTATAGGAGCGACATTAGGATCTGAATCAAAAGACACAATCGAGCAGTTAAAAAATAGTCTGTTTCTCGTTCCGGGTATTGGCGCTCAAGGTGGAACAATGACACAACTAGCAAATCAATTTCCACAAAGACTTTGGCAGAATGTTATTCCCTCTGTATCACGCTCTATTACAGATGCTGGACGAAATATTGTTGATTTAAAAAATGTTATCAATCATTTTGCAGAACAAGCGCAAAGCACACTGATGTCTTGAGGATTTTTGCATCTGTAATAAATCTGAAGAATTCTGAAAGGGAGGGGTTTTGAGGGGGATGCTTCCGATTTATCAAGAATCAACTGTCGCTTTGAGGTTTCTTTCAACAAGCACAGATGTCTTTTCATTGAATGTTAAGCGGGCATTTCATGTTGAGCGGGAGGCTATGTTCCTATTGAAAGTACAAATATTTTCAGTAGATTGCCTTAAGGGTAAAGGTTTGCATCTTTTAAAAGCAAAAGCTTATGCATATTGTTACCAGTTTTCAGTTGATAAAGTTATTGCAGCGTTTGTTTCTATAAGATAGACACACGTTATCGGTGAATATATATTGTTGTTAGAGAAAAATATGTTATCAAAACAAGAAAAAACCAAAGCCCGTTTACCCCGTGGGTTTGTTGATCGTACAAGTGCACAGTTGTATGCAACTGAAACAATGATTGCGCAAATTCGTGAAGTTTATGAACTTTATGGTTTTGAAGCACTGGAAACACCAATTTTTGAATATACAGATGTGCTGGGTAAGTTTTTACCGGATTCAGATCGTCCAAATGCGGGCGTTTTTTCGCTACAAGATGATGATGAGCAATGGATGTCTTTGCGCTATGATCTTACCGCGCCTCTTGCTCGTTATTTTGCCGAGAATTTTGAAGTTTTGCCAAAGCCTTATCGCAGTTATCGTCTTGGCTTTGTTTTTCGCAATGAAAAACCAGGTCCAGGGCGGTTTCGGCAATTTATGCAGTTTGATGCGGATATTGTTGGAACACCAACGGTAGCGGCTGATGCCGAAATTTGCATGATGGCAGCCGATAGTTTGGAAAAATTAGGGTTTCAGCATCATGAATATGCCATTCGTCTGAATAACCGAAAAATTCTCGATTGCGTTTTAGAGAAAATTGGTTTGGGGGGAAATGAGCAGGCTGAAAAGCGCTTAACTGTCTTAAGAGCAATTGATAAACTGGATAAATTTGGTTCTGAAGGGGTGCGTTTGCTTTTGGGAAAAGGGCGTTTGGATGAAAGTGGTGACTTTACAAAAGGGGCGGAGCTTAAGGAAAAAGAGATTGAGTGTATTCTTACCTTAACTGCTGTTGGAGCTGAAACAGCAGAAGAAACGCTTGAGGCTCTTAAAGAAGTGGTTGGTGATCATGTTCAAGGGCGTGAGGGAATTCGTGAGCTTGAGGAAATGCAAGCAATTTTTGCCGCAAATGGCTTTCAGAATCGTATCAAGATTGATCCATCGGTGGTGCGTGGACTGGATTATTATACAGGTCCTGTCTTTGAGGCTACGTTGCTGTTTGATGTTTTCAATGATGATGGGCAGAAAGTTGTTTTTGGCTCCGTTGGTGGTGGTGGGCGCTATGATGGATTGGTGGCACGCTTTCGTGGTGAAAATATTCCGGCAACAGGTTTTTCAATCGGGGTCTCACGCTTGATCGCTGCTTTGCAAAATCTTGAAAAGTTGCCTATGAAGGAGACAACAGGGCCGGTTGTGGTGCTGATGATGGATAAAGAGCCAGAGGCGGTTGCTGGTTATCAAAAAATGGTGATGCAGTTGCGTGGTGCGGGAATTCGTGCTGAGCTCTATTTGGGGGCATCGGGGATAAAAGCGCAGATGAAATATGCAGATCGACGCCAAGCGCCTTGTGTGGTTATCCAAGGCTCACAAGAACGTGAGAGCGGAAAAATACAGATTAAAGATTTGATTGAAGGGGCGCGTTTGTCTCATGAAATTAAGGATAATCAAACATGGCGTGAAAGTCGACCAGCACAAGTGACGGTTGATGAAGATCAATTGGTCAAAACAGTACAGGATATTTTAGCCGCCCAAAAATGATAATGGTAAAAGTCTTTATCGAAGTGATTGTTTGAAATATTTTGGAAATTTGAAATTCAATTTTTAAAATTTGTGCTTTGCTCGTTTATACGTGTTGGTGCACGCGTTCAAAAGCGGGGTTTTGAAGTGCGTGCGGCATAAAAGAGAGATTTTTAAGAGATAAATAAGCACTATTTGCTATAAAACGTGCCCTTCTGAGGATGCGATGATAATGCGTTAAAATGAGCAAAAAAATTGTAACGAACAAAAACTCTGAGAAAATTAAAAGGTTTCACGCAACGCTTTCCCAAAAGTTTATAAAAATATTGACAAGTTCATATTGGCTTCATCTTTGAATTCTCATCTATGAGTATCAAATCCTTTGATGTTCTCTTCTTAGACATTACAAAATTTAGCCTTATTGCAAAAGGAGGAAGAACTAGAGCGTTTTATCCTAAAAGACTTTTTAAGCTTCAAAAAACAATGGAATGACTTAAATCGAACAATTTTTTACAGGAGCATGTTTGGATGAATTGTAAGCTGCCATAATGGTAACTTACTGATAATATGCATTTTTCATAAAGTCAATTCTTTAACGGAGAAATGAAAATGGTCCAATATGATTTTACTCTGCTCTATGAACGAAATCCCTTTATTCTTGAAAGACCTGAGAATATTGGAAAATCATTTAAACTTCCTCCTTCAAATTTCGGATTTGAAGATCTTCCGCAAATTACCTTTTCAGGCGCCTCGTCGTGTCGGCGTATGATTTTTGGGTTATCATTTAGTGGTATGAAAGCATTTTTTGTGATGTTGTGGCAGGTAGGGAAAATGTTAGATGAGGGGGATGATGTGGATTTATGGTTTGATCAGATAACATTGGATCATGATATTCTTGAAGAATTTTTGACTTGCGATCTTTCAATTCAAGAACCAGAATATCTTAATTTTGAAAGTTTTAAAGAAGGTATCAAAGAATTAGAAAAGAATAAAATTGTAGCGAAGGGGACAAAAAAAGATTGTTATTTCATCAATCCAGATATTTTTGGTCTTCCTGAATGTGATGAAGATTTTGAGTTCGATGAAGAGGAAGAGATAGAAGCACACTTTACGGTAGAATACCCGAATAAACAACTCCTTTAATCGTTTTTCTCTTAGAGAAAAATAAAGGCTTAGAATAAATGGCTATGAGAACAGCAATGAGTCTGTTTAGGGTATGTGAATTGGAATGTTTGCGGGATCTGTTTTGATTTAATATTCTCCATGAATGGTTCTTTATGCAGAGCGGTTTTTATGCCATATTTTCTTCTTTTTATGAGACATAAGTTAATTTGAACTGTGCACCTCTTCAAACAAATGTTTGATCTGTATTTTCTTTCTTGGTACTTTTGTGAACTTTGCAGTAATGATGTTCATAGCTCTTGTATTTTGGCGCGTTTACGAGAGGTATTTTTACTCTTTTTAATCGTTTATTCATATGCCAATCCCGCTTGCTAATGAGCAAGAAAATAGTTTTAAGGGATTCAATATAAGAAGGGATAAAATAAAACAATCTTATGATATTCGGCTCCTCTCATTCAATATGCAAAATTATAAATTATCTTTATAAATCAAAGTATTGTTTAATACAAAGTTTTTCTCAGTATGAGAAATTTAGCATTGATCTTGCATATTTCATCAATACGTTAGTCCTTGATGTTTCTGAGAGAGTTTTGCATGAATTTGCGCATTTGGCAATTGCATCCCCATTTTTTGATAGCGTGCAACAGCTTTTAACTCTTTGATTTTTTAGCCCCACAACGGGTCCAGATTTTTCATCAGCAATTTTTCAAACTTTTTCAAAGCAGTTAAAACATAAAATATTTATTGAAAAAATTATTGCTGTAATCTTTTTTCACAGAAGGCGTACAATCAACTTATCGGGTCTGTTTTCACGAATAGATGTTGTAAAAAGTCAACGACACAAATCTTCCTCCTCAGAAAATTTGTGTCGTAAAATTTTGTTTAAATAGACGATTGGGGGAATTAGCTTTTCAATGCTTTTAAAACATGTTGTGGTGAAGAAACTTCATAAGGATCTGTTGCACAATTATCTGAAAAACCTGCTTCTTCGAACCATTGTTCAACCACACCATCATTAATAACAGCTGCATAGCGCCATGATCGCATGCCGAACCCAACATTGTCTTTTGCAACCAGCATACCCATTTTGCGTGTGAATTCACCAGAGCCATCGGGAATTAACTTCACGTTTTTGATATTTTGTGCTTTTCCCCAAGCATTCATGACAAAAGCATCATTGACGGAAAGACAATAAATTTCATCAATACCCGCTTGTTTAAATTCATCATAGAGCTTTTCAAAATCAGGCAGCTGAAAGGTTGAGCAAGTAGGGGTAAAAGCTCCAGGAAGAGAAAAAAGAATAACACGCTTTCCTTTAAAGTAAGCATCGCTGTTAACTTCTTGCCACCGATAAGGATTGTCTCCAGCCACTGATTCATCGCGTACGCGTGTGTGGAATGTTACATTGGGAACTGTTTTTTTCATCATCATGATGCTCCTGTATTCTTTTACGAAAATTTTGTTTTAAAACAGCCTTTGTATTTAAAAACATATGGTAAAAAGCGTTTTAAATAAAAGGGCTTCTTTAAAAATTCTTACTTCTAACGAGTGTGCAAATATTTCACACTTCCGTCAAGTAGAATTAATGGTCGACTTTGGATACTCTTCACCTTAAAATTATAGGAAATCATATAAAGGTATTGATATGACCATAAAGACAGTTTTAACCACGGCTTTTGAGGGGCAAAAACCGGGAACGTCTGGTTTGCGCAAAAAAGTGTCTGTTTTTCAACAACCCCATTATGTAGAAAACTTTATACAGTCTCTTTTTGATAACATTGGGCCTCTTGAAGGAAAAATGTTGATTCTTGGGGGGGATGGGCGCACTTTTAATCGTACTATCCTTCAGATTGTGTTGAAGATGGCAGCGGCGCATGGTGTCTCTTGTGTTAAAATGGGAAGGGGCGGTATTCTTTCTACACCTGCTGTTTCGCATCTTATTCGTAAAACTCATGCCCATGGTGGACTCATTCTTTCTGCAAGCCATAATCCTGGTGGTCCAGAAGGAGATTGTGGTATTAAATATAATATTTCCAATGGGGGACCCGCTCCTAATTCTTTATGTGATGCTATTTTTGCAACATCGCAACGTCTTTCTTTTTATAAAATTCTTGAAGCACCAGATATTGATTTAGATAGGCAAGGTACGATCTTTATGGGAGCCATGCGGATTGATATTATTGATCCTGTCGCTGATTATGTTGCTTTGATGCAGGAGCTTTTTGATTTTGACTGTATTGCCAAGGCTGTTGCTCGAGGTCTTACTTTACGGTTTGATGCCATGCATGCGGTAACAGGGCCTTATGCCCATGAAATTTTTGAAAAATGCTTAGGATTTTCTGAAGGGACGGTGGTTAATGGTATTCCTTTGCCAGATTTTGGAGGCGGTCATCCAGATCCCAATTTGGTTTATGCTAAGGATCTTTATGATTTATTGATGTCAGAGCAAGGACCAGATCTTGGCGCCGCCTCTGATGGTGATGGAGACCGTAACCTCATTATTGGTCGTCAACAATTTGTCTCGCCTTCGGATTCTTTGGCTATTATGGCTGAACATGCACACCTTATTAAAGGATATCGAAAAGGTGTTGTGGGGATAGCGCGCTCTATGCCGACGGGGCGTGCTGCTGATCTAGTTGCGGAAAAACACGGATTAAATTTTTTTGAAACGCCAACGGGATGGAAGTTTTTTGGAACCCTTTTGGATGCGGGAAAAGTAACCTTTTGTGGTGAAGAAAGCTTTGGAACGGGCTCTCATCACATCCGCGAAAAAGATGGTTTATGGGCTGTCCTATTTTGGTTAAATCTTGTAGCGGTAACAGAAAAAACTGTCGCACAGATTGTTCAACAGCATTGGTCCACCTATGGGCGTTTTTACACGTTACGGCATGATTATGAAGAAGTCGAAGCAGATAAAGCTTTGGCATTACTAGAGCATTTGCGTGCGCACTTACCACATGCAGGAACTGAAATTTCTGGATTTTTCGTCAAAAAAGCAGATGATTTTACATATCATGATCCCGTTGATCAGAGCGTTAGCACGCGGCAAGGTATACGTATTTTTTTCGAGAATGGAGCAAGGTTGGTGGTTCGTTTGTCGGGAACAGGGACGCTAGGTGCTACTTTACGACTTTATTTTGAACAGTATGAAAGTGATCCGCGCAAACACAATTTTAATCCGCAAGAAGTTCTCCAACCTTTGCAACAGGTAGCACTAAAACTGTTAAACATACAACAAGCATTGGGGCGAGATCGTCCTGATATTATCACCTAAGATCATTGGAATGTTTTTTTGTAAAGGTATGATGATTGATCACATGGATGTGATTTTAGGGGTGTGATTTTATGTGCATAAGGGAGAGCTTAACTCTATTTTTAGGCGAGACTTGTTTTTTCCACCTTTCCATATCAATCGGATTCCTAAAACTGCGGGATTCTTAAAACTAAATGCTGTAGGAAATTATAATCGAGCATAATCGGATCATTTATGTCCAATGGGTTTGCTCAATGGCTTGATAGCAATTTTTGTTTAATAGGGGAATGTTTCTCATACAAAACAAAATACGATCATTGTTGCACATTTCATATGTTTGTTTTAAAGAATCTTCTCTCTCAAGACACTAAAAACGCATCTTATGCGTGTTGCTTTGAAAGGGATAACCGGCCATCCATCCATTGAGCAGCACCATTTTTACGCTTATGAGAGAGTAAGACGGCACCATTATTCACTTTGCCCGCTTTCAATGTTGGCTCTTATATTTGAGAGTATTTAGTATTTTGGATAATCGTTTTACACGGATTTTCCTACTTGTAACATGCAAACAAAAGGCTTTGGTTGTTTCAATGTAAAAGGGGTTGAGAGAATCTCAGCTTATTTATCGGCTCTCATTCAATATACAAAACCATTAACTATGATCATAAATCAGTCTGTTCTCTAACATTATGACTGTTATCTTTACTTAAATAAAAGGTTAAGTTGGGGACATCATTTTCTTGTTTCTCAATGCTGCAATAGTTTTTAGCTCTCTGAGAACGTTTTATTCAGAGATGTTCCTTTTCTAATTGTTTTGTTATCCATTCGTTAATTGCATTGGTGATGTATAAGAAAATGATTTTGATTAATTTATTAGAGAGAATGCAGTGAGTAAATTTTATGATATGCGGGGGGCTTATTTGAGTTGTATAATGATCAATCATTTTTATAAACTTGTGTATAGTATGTGATGATAGCATTCATGAATACAGTTGGCAGATGAGGATTGAAACAAAGGGAAACATTTTTCTAAAATAATGGACAATAAGCACTTCTTGCTTTATGACCAGTCATAATGAATGTTTTTTCTAAAAAAGGGAAATTTATGACCCAATATCCCAAATGTCCTCGTTGTGATTGTCTTTATACTTATGAAGATGGTGAAAATTTTGTGTGTCCTGAATGCGCGCATGAATGGCCACAAAAAAACGATGATACGGTTCTTGCCAATACTGTTTATGATGCCAATGGTCAGATTTTAACAAACGGAGATACCGTTATGGTGATAAAAGATCTGAAAGTAAAAGGCGCTTCATCTGTTTTAAAAGGGGGGACGAAGGTAAAGAATATTCGCTTGGTGGATGGGGATCATAATATCGATTGCAAAATTCCTGGGATCGGTCAGATGAGTTTAAAGTCGGAGTTTGTGAAAAAAGTTTAGGCATTTATCTTCTTGCAATTGTTTTTGCATTTCGTTGGTTTTCTATTTTTACATTCTTCTCTAATTGGGCATATTTTTCTCCAATGGGCTTCTTTTCTTGTTTCATAGATTACACCAATCAGATAGGAGCAATATGTTTTCCTTTATTGCAAAGCCATGTATAGCAGAGAAATAGCGACTCTTTCTTTTCTTTTAATATGCGGTTATGAGGGGACTGGATGTTGACTCATAAGCAACAATAAAAGTGTGCGTTTTATGAGAAAAACAACGCCGTAAAGTAGACAAACTTATTTCTGCTGAATTGAAAAAATATTCTCATTTTTTTATCAGATAATTTCTCAAACAACCATAATAGATCTGGCTTCAATGTATTTATTTTTTATGGGTAGTTACACCTTTTGCGTCATATTTATGGAAATGAGATTGAAAATGATAGAGGAAATTCTTGATTTTAAGAATGGAAAAAGGACGCTATGATCTTGATAAGGTCTTATTGCCATGCATTTTCCAGCTCTTAGTACTGCAACAGTCTCTTATAAAAGTGTACATAAGAGCTATTAAAAATAGTTTTTGTTATTATCCAGTTTGTGCTGTGTAAGCGGACGATTTTGATTGATGCAATAAAAACAGAATTGAAATAAGAAAAATGTCAGAATTCTCATTCAAGTTGCAAAATGTGATCTTTGTCGAGTGGCTGAAACAACATATTGATTTATAATAATAAATTAGCGTTATTCATATTGAATTAGAACCCCGAATAACGTGGGATTCTCTCATTTCAAATCTGTTCCATGTTGAATCAATTAAAATCACTTGCTTGCACACCACAAGCGGGGCTGGCGTGTGGGTAAAAATGAGGAAAGAAAGGAGTAAAAATGACTCTTATGAATCGTCTTAATGAAAGAGCTGTCGCATCATTAGGGGCTGGCAGATATGATGATGGTGCCGGCTTGCTACAAGAAGTATTTTGCGTGATTTGTCGTTGGGAGCACTGAGAAAGATGAAGCAAATGGGCACTCTATCTTGCAATGTTTTCTTTTTTGGGTTTTCTTTTTTTTAACGAGGTCGTGTTTTCCTCGTTAAAATTGCATGACAAGATTATAAAACAAAATAAATTTAAAGTGCACATCCATGCATTGTACTTCTGTGTACGTATAAATTGGTTTATTGAAACAACTTATGCTCTTAAAAGGGCAGAAAGCTTTTTAAGGCATATGTGGAGGTGAAAGGTGAGTGAAGGTATCATTATTGGACAGATTTTTTTAACAGTACTCTATTTTTATGGCTGCATGGCTTACTTCGAGAATTTCAGGAATAAAATGACGTAAGATCTTTACATTCCATGTTTGAGCGCTGTTGAAGAGGGGCAATCGGTGTGGTTATTTTACCTATTGAGGTCAATATTTATTGTGGCATGGCTTCAACGCCTAAAACTTCAGGGATAAAATGGCGTAAAAGATTTTCAATACCATGTTTGAGGGTTGCCGTTGAAGAGGGACATCCAGCGCAGGAGCCGCGCATATTGAGATAAACAATACCATTTTCAAATCCACGAAAAGTAATATCTCCACCATCATTGGCAACCGCTGGGCGGATACGCGTTTCAAGCAGCTCTTTAATGGTTAAGACAATATCAGCATCTTTTTCGTCATAAAATTCTTCGTTAAGGGCATGGGTTTGTGCTTGTGTTGTAGCGTTGGTAGTGATCACTGGCTCATTGGATAGAAAATGTTCCATGATTGTGCCTAAAATGACGGGCTTGAGATGTTGCCATTCCCCTTCTTTTTTGCTTACGGTGATAAAATCATAGCCTAAAAAGACACCATTGATATTGGGAATATTAAACAGTTTAGCCGCCAAAGGTGAGTTTTTAGCTGCTTCTTCAGGGTCACGAAATTCTAATACGCCCTCAGAAAGAACCACGCGTCCTGGCAAGAATTTAAGAGTTGCAGGATTTGGGGTGGTTTCAGTTTGAATAAACATAGATTCTCCTTTTATAATGAAGGCTTGGGAAGATCTTACATTGTAGAATATTATATTTTTTAGGCAATAGATCTAATATCTTCATCGGCAAGATTGCTAGGAATAACAATGACAGGGATTGAAAAAGCTGTTCCTTTATTCCCGATTAATTGAACAAGGGGTCCTGGTCCTTCTGTATGTCCACTGGCTGCTAAAACAATCAGTGCAATCCTTTTATCTTCGTCGATCAGTTTAGAAATCTCATCAATTTTTTTTCCTTCACGCACTACTATTTCTGTTTCAAGCGCATGGGTGGTGCGGACTTCACTGGCAATGTCTCCTAATATTTTATGAGCACTTTGCTTTGATTCTGTACGCATAACGTTGTTTACACCCAGAAAATGTTGAAATTCTACACTATCAACGACACAAAGTAATACCAATGTTCTACTGGTATTTTGGGCATGCTGTGCGGCAAACGCAACGGCACGCCGACACTCTGGTGTTTCATCGATAATAACTAAGTTTTTTTTCTTTGGTTCTTTTTTCGGATTTTGGGGTTTGGAAATCATGCACTTTCTCTATTTTGTACAAACGATTTTTTTGCTCTCTACAGTTTTTAGTTTTATTATTTTTATGTATCGTGCAAAAATCCAATAATTTCACGAATTTTTTTCATATTTTCTTCTGCGAGCATACTAGCACGTTTAGCGCCATCATGCAAAACAGAGTCGATATAATCATTTTCTTGATGAAGGCGACGTAATTCTTCTGTTATAGGGGCAAGCTTATGGACAACAAGGTCGGCTAGAGCTGTTTTAAAATGCGAAAATTGTTGACCAGAAAATTCTAAAAGAATCTTTTCTTTGCTAACTTTGGCAAAGGCGGCATAAATACCAAGCAGGTTATCTACTTCTGGTCGTTCTTTTAAAGCGGCAAGGGTATCGGGAAGTGGAGCCGAATCCGTTTTGGCTTTGCGTATTTTTTTTGCGATAAGATCAGCGTCATCGGTCAAATTAATGCGTGAAAAATCTGAAGGATCTGATTTTGACATTTTTTTCGTCCCATCGCGCAAAGACATAACGCGTGTGGCTGTTGTTCCAATCAGTGCTTCTGGAAGAGGAAAAAAGCCTTGTCTTTTTTCTTCATCTGTTTGCATAGAGATGCCAAAATTTAATTCGGCAATACGCTGTGCATAGTCGTTGTTAAATTTTTGTGCAATATCGCGTGTGAGTTCAACATGCTGTTTTTGATCTTCGCCTACTGGAACATGCGTTGCACGATAGACTAAAATATCAGCAGCCATCAAAGTGGGATAGGCAAAAAGCCCGATGGATGCTTTTTCGCGATCTTTTCCCGCTTTATCTTTAAATTGTGTCATGCGTTGAAGCCAGCCGATACGGGCAACACAATTAAAAATCCAGGCGAGTTCAGCATGTTGAAAAACACGTGATTGGTTAAAAATAATGTGTTTTTGAGGATCAATACCGGCGGCTAAAAAAGCTGCTGTCACTGTTCTGGTGGATTCGCGTAAAGTAAAGGGATCTGGGTTGACTGTGAGCGCATGCATATCCACAACACAATAGAGGCAGTGATGAGAGTTTTGCAGTTCAACCCAACGCTGAATGGCTCCAAGATAATTGCCAAGATGTAAATGACCACTCGGTTGTACGCCGGAAAAGACAAGTGGTGTGAAGGTATCCATAGGAGTGCTCTTTCTTCAATTAAGGTTATTCATTTTATTGTTTTTGACAAAGTATAGATATTATGAGCGTTTTTTCAAATTTTTAAGCGTGTGAAAAAAGGAACGGGTGTTGAATAAAAAATAGGCACTAAAATAGATCAAAAATATGCCAATCATGATCCCAGCTAAGGTGATCGCGCGCAAGAAAAATGATGCTTGTGAGGATAAAGGAAAAGACAAAAAACCAAACACATTCAATCCGTAATAGAGGGCTAGTGCACTCAAAAGAGTTGCCATCATGAGACATAATATTCGTTTTATCAGTTGGAAGTCGTATTTCCAATAACCGCGTTTGATAAGGACACTCCACAGCAAAAGGGTGTTGGCCCATCCAGAGGTAATTTCAGCAATAACAATGCCTCGTGCAGATAGAATAGGAAATAATGTTAAGGCGAGACTGATATTGATGAAAACGCAAATACCTGTAAAAATCATCGGTGTTTTGGTATCTTCATGGGCAAAAAAATTAGGAATAAAGACCTTAATAAGAACAAAAGCTGGAAGTCCTAATCCATAAAGTTCTAGTAATTGTGCAACATGGTGTGTTGATTGACTGGTAAATTGTCCTCGCTCAAAGAGCAAACTGACAATGGGAGTGGAGAGCAGCAAAAAAGCAATGGATGCTGGAAGTGTTAACAACAATGTTAATTCAATAGAGCGATTTTGTAAATGGTGGGTTTCTTTATGCTTTTTGCTCCGCAAAGCGCGTGTTAACTCTGGTAAAAGAACGGTTGCAACGGCAATGGCAATTACGCCTAAAGGCAATTGATAAAGACGATCAGCATACATCAAAGAAGAGACAGCACCCGATTGACTAGAAGCAATGTTGGTATTAATAAGCAAATTAATTTGCGTGATGCCACCCGTAATGGCTGCGGGGAATGCTAAAGTTAATAGCTTACGAACATTAGGACTTAAATGGGGCTGGCGGAAGGAAATTTTCATGCCACTTTGACGCAAAGCAAGGGCAATTAAGGTGAGTTGAATAAGACCTGCTGCCAATACACCCCAAGAGAGATTTAAGCCGATATGCCAAGCGTCAAGTTTATAGATCCAAGCATAGGCAAGCACACCAATCAGAATAATGTTTAAAAAGAGTGGGGCAATGGCGGCAATAAAATAGCGTCGCAGTGCATTAAGCATGCCCCCCATCATGGCAGCAAGCGACATGCAGGTTAAATAGGGAAACATGATCGCCGTAAAATGAATTGTAGCGTTAAGCTTTGTTGCATCTTCGGTAAAACCTGGAGCAATAATGGTTCGTACCAAAAAAGGCATACTGAGTTCCATCGCAATCGTTAACAGTAAGAGCAGTGAAAAGAGAACGCCAAACACCTCTTCTGCAAACTTGCATGCCGTTTCGTGACCATCTTCAGTGATTTTTTTGGCAAAAAGAGGAATGAAAGCAGCATTAAAGGCTCCTTCAGCAAAAAAACGGCGGAATGTGTTGGGAAAACGGAAAGCAGCATTAAACGCATCAGAAACAGGACCAGTTCCTAGTGCTGCTGCCATAAGCATTTCGCGTACGAAGCCAAAAATACGGCTCATGAGGGTTCCGGAAGCAACTGTTGCAATTTTTTTAATCAATGTCATAAAGATATATCAACTTTGTTGTAAAAGAGAAGCGATGACAGGAGAAATAAAGCGTTTTAAATCGTAAAAATCTGATCTCTATCCTAATCAAGGATACTTTTTGAAAGCGTTTTACGACGGTGTTTATCTTTCTGTCAACAATGGTGCTTGAAGACTTTTTTTATGCTCCTTGTTTACTGTTGCATTAAAATTTTTATTGTTGCCATAAAATAATTAAAATTTCTTTTTCAAACTGAAATATGGGAGTGATATCATAACAGTTTGAAGAGACATGTAGGGATATATAATGATAATTTCTCTTTATGGTGTGATGTCGTGAATAGTGCAACCCAATGCCGTTCTGTTTTATGTGAGGGGTGTGACCCTATTAAAAGAATGCAAATAAAATAAAAGCGTGGAGCAATACGTAATTTCCATTATTTATTCATTATTAAAAAAAACAGCGCTTTAGATGTTTTAAAAAGTCGTAAGGCTAAGCTAAAAGGTGATGGTAAAGCTGGTGATTACTTTTCACTTTTACGGCTTTATGTTCTCCCCAAATGTGGCTGCCTTCCCATTTTAGAGATTACATAAACAAGAGGATAGGAAGACATGATCTTTCAACAGCATTTTTCTTGTTCAGGTTTCTTTTCACAGTTGATGAGGATAAAATCTGAGAAAATAAGATAAAGTTGCTCTCTCATGGTTTCCATTCTCGTTGAGGTGCGATTGATTTGCCGATGAAGGCAAGGGGATAAAGGCTATCATTTTTACCAGAGGGGGCGAAAAAGTTAAAGTTTATGAACCTTTTAGACATTCATTGCCGTTGCTTTTGCGTGCGCCGTTTTGTGAGGTTGAATATTTTCTTGTCTTTTGGGACTCTGATTGACGTTTTCTGTCATTTTTTGCACTTTAATTGCTTCTTTATCAGGCGTGTTGGAACATTTTTTTTCATTGTTTTTCTTTATAGATTGATACTGGTTTGGTGCGAAGCGCTCATCGAATTTATGGTTATAAAAATACATGGGTTGTATATGCTGTTCTATCTCTTTTATCTGCTTGATTATTTCCATAATCTCTTTTGCTTTAATGGTTGATGTGCCAAGACTCTTCGCAAGTCTTTCAGGATTATTTTCTTTTATAGCTTCATGCTCGTTTGAAGATAAGCGCTCATTGATTTTTTTGATATAAGCCCTTATCTCCCCCCTTAATTCAGGAGAGTTTGATAACGTTTCTTGCTGTTGTGCTTTTGACAAGGAAAGGAGATTTTTCATCCAAGCCTTAGGGATTTCTACCGACTGTTCACACCGCCTTTGTTTTACATGATGGGTATGGAGAATGTCTCTTTCTGTTTGTTTAGAAATATTGATATAACGATCAATGGCTCTACAGAGGGGCAAAGTATTTGCTTCAGCATGGGCGCGCGCGTTGTTTTTTATGCCAAATACATTGCTACCAGAAAGCTTAGAAATAGATTGGGGAGAGGTGGCAATTTGATAGGTGAGTTGTTCTCCTTCAGTATGATTTTCATGGATCATCTCAATTCTTTCCCGCAAAATATGACGATTGCCATAAATGATTTGGCACAAAGTTTCTATTTCTTTTCTTCTTGCTTGAATGGAAACGTTGTTTTTTATCCTTGTGGCAATTTCATTGTTGGTAAGGGGGGCTATTGTTTGTGCGGGGATAAGCACTTCTTGCTGGTTTTGAATTTTTGGTGCTGTAAAGGAGAGGGCGTCACCGATTTTTAATGTCTGTATTTGCTCTGGGGTGAGATCTTTTTTATTTCCCAAGATGAAAATGCCGTTGGCATCAAGCATGAAGCCATTGGGTCCACTGCCTCTATAGGTACCATGATAGGTTTCTCCTTCTTTTGCAACGACAGCGAGATGATAATTTTTTTCATCTAATCCAAGCTCTCTCATAGAGTTGGTGAATTCTCGTAATAGGAGCAATTTTTCTGGATTTGAGATATCCTCAAGAAGATGCTTCATAGGCTCTGGGTTGCCATGTTCCATGGCAGCGGCGCGGACAAAGTCTTTACGTTTTTTGCTCACAAGAGAAAAGTCTAGCTCATGTCCTGCTGCTTGAGAGAGTTTTTCAACAAACAGTCTCTTTGTGCGCCTATTGCCCTCTCTGAAAGGATGCAAGTGGTGCAAATCTATCATTATACCAGCTGCTTGTTCAACGAATTCTTCGCGCGTTAAGCCTTGTAAATTATTCTTTTCAGCAAGCGTTTTATCTAACTTTTCTAGTCCCTCCTGTATTTTTCTGCCAATCGCAAAAGTTTTTGTAAATTCTTTTCTTTTCAAAATGGGCATAGAAGCAACAGTGCCATCTTCAAATGTAAAAGGCTTTTCGCGTGTTTGTCCGGCCCATTCAAATGCATGGGAAAAGAGGCGTTGATGAAGGTATTTTAGATAAGAGGCATTAAACTGCTCTGGTAGAGGTTCTTGGTGCAGTTTTATCATTTCTTTTTTTACATCATTAGAACAGCATTCTTTTAATATTTCGTTATCTTTGATGCGGTATTTATTTTTAAGCACTTTGCTATTGGGGTAGAAAAAATTTTGCGCTTCTTCATTGATTTGCTTTGAAATGGCTGCATTAATTGCAGAGTGTTGTTCTTGCAATTCTTCCTGTGTAGAGGAGGCACAATGTTCTGTATTTTCTTTCATGCATATTTCCTTTCAAATGGTAACATTATTTTTGAAATCTTCTTTGTTTACATTTTTTGCCTTATATTATTTTCATAGCGTTTTCTTCAAAGAAGAATGCCTATTTGAATGATTGAAAAAATTGATCTTATTCGCATGGAACAAAGTTAAAGTTTATAATTTTGAAGTATTATCGTGAAATTTTATCAATGAATTCTGTAAAATAATGGGGTGTCTTATTCAAAAATTTCTGTATTTCATACACCGTCTTTGGTGCAATCTTGGCAAGATAATTGCACCAAAGTTTTGGATAAAAAGCCAACAATTAGGAGATTTATCACGACAAAGCCATTGCTTTTGATGTTTCGGCTCTGCGCGGTCGAACATGCGGCTGGTCTTCTTGTCTAGAAGTTGCTGCAACTTCTTGATGCCGCTTTGCTGTTGAGCGTTCAGGTAGCTTCGGGGACTGCGATAAGTTTTGCTGCTGTTGCAATTTTTTATCGAGATCGTTAAGCGGTTGATGACGTTTTTGTTGTTCTGCCTGATGGTTTTGCACAATTGCTTCTCTTAACTGTTTTATCGTATCAGCATAATCCTTAATGGCGGTACAAAGGGTAGGAAGATTTTCTTCAGCAGCTTTTCGTGCTCCGTTTTTTAAGCCAAGGACTTGCTTACCAGCAAGAGGAGCAAAAGATGTACAATCCTTTTCAATTTGAAATACAATTTCTTCTCCTATATCTGGAATTTTGTGCATATCTTCTAGTCTATATTGCAAAATAAATGGATCATTATAAACAATTTGGCACCAATATTGGATCTCTCTTTGACCATATTGAACCGATGGATCTTGTTGAACTCTGCGGGCAATTTCCTCATTTGAGAGAGGCTTTATTTTCTTTTCTGAATTGAGCGGATTTTGTAAATGTTGATTTGTTAGCTCTTCCTCCTGTGCTTGTCGCTGATGTTGTTGTTCCGTGTGAGGACCTTGAGAAATATTTTCACTTTTTGTATATTTTGAAGTATACACATAACCGTTAATAGCAGCACATAGGGTGGGAAGAGTTTCTTCAGCTTGTTTGCGCGCATGATTTTTTATGCCAAGAACTTTTCTACCAGCAAGCTTAGAAATAGACTTAGGCCGTTCTGTAACATCCCATAAGAGCTGTTCTCCCATATCGGGGTTTTCTTTGATTGCTTCTATTCTTTCACTTAAAATAAGCCGTTCGCCATAAACCTTTTCACTCAAAAATCGTATTTCTTCTTGATATGCTACGAGCAATAGCTCTCTTTCCATTGTATTAATAGATGGTTTTTGTTCGTGAGACGGTTTTGGTTGTTCAATTGCTGTGTGTGGAGAGGAAGTTTTTGGGACGACAGTATCGCTTTGTTTTCTGTTTTGTATACGGTGCGGTTTTCTTGAAGGCGGGACGGCATATGTTCCACTGTCTTGTGATGATGAACTGCTTTGCTGCCTGACTTTCATATGTGATGATATTTTGGGTCTAACACTTGGTTCGTGTGTTTCAGGATTTTGAATTTTTGTGCCGTTTTGTACTCTTTCTCTCATGCGTGGGGGAAGGGGCGGAGCCACTTTTGTCTGTAGAGAAGGGGATTCTTGAGCAGTTGGTTTATTTTGTTCTCTATCTTTTGCACGCGGTGGTCTTTGTGGGGCCATTTTTATGCGCGTGGAGGGGCTTTCTTGGGTTTCATGCTTTTGGATTGTTGTGCCGGTTTGTGTTTTTTCTCTCATACGTGGGGGCGGGGGCGGAGCCACTTTTGTCTGTAGGGAGGGGGACTCTTGAACTGTTGGTTTATGTTGTTGCCTCTCTTTTGCACGCGGGGGTCTTTGTGGAGCTGCTTTTGTGTGCGTGGAGGAGCTTTCTTGGTTTTTTGAGTTGGAGATTGTTGTGCTGGTTTGTGTTTTTTCTCTCATGCGTGGAGGAGGGGGCGGAGCCACTTTTGTCTGTAGGGAGGGGGACTCTTGAACTGTCGGTTTATGTTGTTGTCTCTCTTTTACACGCGGAGGTTTTGGCGGAACTGCTTTTTTTTGTGGGGGAGGCGTCTCTTGGTTTTTGGCGTTAGGAGGCATTGTGCTGGTTTGCATTGGGCTTTTCATACGTGGGGGAGGTGGTGGAGCAACTTTTGGGTGGGGGGATAAATTTTCTGGGCGTTTTTCTACAGTTGCTTTTGGCAAATTTTGAGAAACTTGGGAAGGAGGGGTTCTAGTGGGGGATTGTTCAGCCGGTTGTTGAAATTTTTCCATCATTTCGGTGATAAAAGGGGAGGGATTTCTTTTTTTCATGCATGTTCCTTTCAAACTCTTCCAATATTGTTTTTAAATACTATTTAAAAATGCACGTTGGTTTTTATTCTGTTTTATGCTTTTTCACTTACTCTAATATGAAAGAGAATATGAAACTGAGAAGCTTCACAAGATTTGACTCTCATGGTTCAGATCATAATCACTCTCTAAATATTGTTTGATCAATAGCTGAGATTAAGTAGTGGAGGAATGAATTTCTCCATTTCTTGGCGCAAATCACCTCTGCTATGGTTGCGCCAAGACGTTGGATTCAACGTGAAAACTTATGTCTGTTTAGCTGGCAAAAGCCATCGCTTTTGGGGCGGCAGTTTTGCGAGGACGAATATCTGTTTCTCTTTGTTGAGTAGAGGTTGTTGCTCCTTCATGCGTTACTGTTGAAAGCTCAACGCGTTGAGCAGGCTGTGAGACGCTTTGTTGTTGATGCAAGATTTTCGCTCTCTCAGAAGATGCTTCATTGTGTCCTTGTTTTGTCTGCTGAGTTTTTGAAAGGCTCTCTCTTACTTGTGTTACAGCTGTTGCATAATTGTCAGTGGCGTCAATGAGGTGAGAAAGACCCGCTTCAGCATGTCTGCGTGCTTTATTTTTGAAGCCACAAAAGTTACGACCAGCGTACTTGTGAAAAGATTGAGGATTTCCGGCAAGTTGTTGTGCGAGTGCTTCTATTGTTTCAGGGTTTTGGAAAAGCTCGTCTGTTTGTGATTGCAAAATGTTTGCGTTACCAAAAACAACTTTACACCAATATTGGATTTGGGCATGGTGTCTTCTGACTTTTGAATGTTGTTGAATTTGGGTAGAAATTTCTGTCTCTGAAAGCGTTTCTTTTTCACGATGATCCGGTTTTTTTAGAAGTTCAGCGACGGCTTCCTTCCCCATAAAGCGTTCATAGTTTTTGAGTTCTTTCTCTGGAGATTGTACAAGGCTCTCTCTTGCCTGTTTTACAGCTTCTGTATAACAATCAATGGTGATACTGAGAGCGGAATAACTCTCTTCCGCTTGTCTACGTGCTCGATTTTTAAAGCCCAACGCGCTGGTGCCGGAAAGTTTAGCAAGACTTTCAGGATGGGCTGCCATGCGCCATGAGAGCTCCTCTCCTGCAGCGGGATTTCTTTGAATTTCCTGCATTTTTTCTTGCAAAATGTTTGGGTTACCATAGGCACTTGCGGATAAATGTTGGATTTCTTCTTGATAGGTTCGAACCAATGAATGGTGTGGAAGCAATAGAATGATCTCTTCCTCTGAGAGAACTCTTGTTGCCCTTTGTAATGCTGCTTGTGAAGGAATTGTTGCGTGTGTCGTTTCAGCTTCTTGCGGTCTTTTGGTAGAGCCGCCTCTTGTTAACGAAGCTGTTCGATTTGTTGATGCATATACAGTTTCTTCGCTTAAAAGAGATTGTCTTTCCTCATCTTCTTCCGGTATGGATGACAGTCTTTTGCTTTTTGAAGGCGTTTCTTTAGGAAGGGGGGCTGCAGCGCCTGAGACCTCTGCCGCCGCTTGTTCATAGAGCTTTATAAGTTCTTGTATTGAAGAGGATGGAAAAGGATGAGGGTGTTTTTTTTTCATGCATGTTTCCTTTCAAAAATTGTTTTAGAAAACCTCTTTGGTGCATTCTTGCCTTTTATGCTTGGATCGCTTTGAGACAAAAGAAATATCGAGCTGAATGAGCTTCCAAAGATCTGCGCTATTTGCAATCAGCTTAATGGATATTTGTGTCTTTTATACAGTTTTTTTGTGAAATATTATCAATAAGTTATCAATATTTATCGTGAATTACAGGCGTCATTTTTAGGACTATTTTTTGTAACATTCTAAAACAATTCTTGGCGCAATCGCGATGAAACGATTTGCGCCAAGAAACTCACTGAAAAAAAGATTAAATGAAAAACAAAAACTATCTGTTTTTATGTTTACGCCCCTTTACATGGCATAAGCCATTCCTTTTTCTCCGTGTCTTTGTCGTTGTGGACTGTGTTCTGGACTATTTTGTTCTTGTCCTCTTTCGTGATGACGATGATGATGATGGTGATGATGGCGTCTTTGTTCCGCTAGAGGGGTTTGCAATAGCTGTTCTTTTGCGTTTTCTACAGCTTTCGTATAACCATCAACGGCATCAACGAGCAATCTAAAACCATCTTCAGCTGCTCTTCGTGCTTGGCTTTTTATGCCAAGTGTTTGGTGGCCCGCAAGCTTATGTATAGACTCAGGATTTTCAGCAAGTTGATTTGAAAGGTCTTTTCCTTTACGGGGATCTGTAAGTATGTCTTGCAAGTGTTTCTGAAAAATATTGTCCTTTCCATAGACAGTTGCACCCCAATGTATGACCTCTTCCCCATATGCTTTAACATGTGGATCTTTTAAAAGTATGACAGTTATTTGCTCCGTTGTGAGGGAAGATGGAGATCTTCCTCTTTGGTGCGGAGCAACCGTTGTATAGTCGGTTTCAGGACTTTCTCTTCCCCGATCAGGATGTCTCCCTCTTGAAAGAGGAGAAACGCTGCTCACTGATGCGTATAGAACTTCCTCTTCACGTTTTGGGGGAGCAACCGTTGTGTAATCGGTTTCAGTTTCTCGCTGTCTTTGCTTAGGGTGTCTCCCTCTTGAAAGAGGGTCAATTTCGCTAACTGATGCGTATATTAGCTCTTCTTCTTGGTTTTGGGTGCGCTGGTTTCCTCTGTTTGGTTTATTAACTGTTGCATAGAGGGCTTCTGGATTTGCAGAAGGATGTGAATGATGTTTTTTCATACATATTTCCTTTCAATATTTTTAGAAAACCTCTTTGGTGCATTCCCCACTTTTAGTTTTGATAACTTTTATATAAGGAAGATATCCAACCGAATGACCTCCAAAGATTTCGCGCTATTCAATATTGATATGTAATGAACATTTATGTCTTTTATACAGTTTTTTTATGAAATTTTATCAATAAGTTATGATAAATTATAGGATTCTTTTTTAGAACTATTTTTTGTAATATTTTAAAACAACTCTTGGTGCAATCACGATAAAATGATTTGCACCAAGAAACTCACTGAAAAAAAGATTACATGAAAAACAAAAACTATCTGTTTTTACGTTTATGTCCACTTATATGGCATAAGCCATTCCTTTTTCTCCATGTCTTTGTCGTTGTGGGCTGTGCTCTGGACTATTTTGTTCTTGTCCTCTTGCGTGACGATGATGGTGGTGGTGGTGTCTGTGTTCTGCGTCTCTTTCTGGACTTTCTTGTCTTTGATCTCTTTCCTGTTCACGTGTAAACTGTTTATGGAGCTTTTGTACCGTACGTATATGCTTCTCAAGAGCTGAGCAAAGGGGAGAAAAACCATCTTCAGCTGCTCTGCGATTGGGGCTTTTTACGCCAAGCACTTGCCTACCAGCGAGCTTAGCAGGGCTTTCAGGATGTTCTGCAAGGTCCCATAAGACTCTTTCTGCATTCTTGGGATCGTCAAGAATCTGAGCAAGTGGTTCATTCAAAGCATGTGCGTTACCATAAACAACTGTGCACCATTCTTGGGTTACTCTTATACCATGTTGAAATTCTCTGCTTTGTAAAAGCTTTGTTGTAACCACATCTTTTGGGGTTCTGGGAGGGGGTGTTGCTCCTCTGCCAACACCTTGATAGATGGGATTTTCTCGTTGTTGGGACTCTTGCCCGCCTTCAGCCCCCATGCCAACAGTTGCATAGACAGATTCGAGTGGTTTATGGGGAGAGAGTCCACCATTTGCACCAAAATCAAGCTCTGCGTAGAGATGTTCTGGTTTTTGAGGTTCTTGACCGTCTTCAGCGCCCATGCCAAGTTTTGCATAGACAGATTCTAGTGGTTTTTGAGGAGAGCGTCTACTATTTTTGCTAAAATCAGGCTCGGTATAAAGATGTTCCTCTGGTTTTGGGGAACGTTGCAAATCCTGAGTACTTTCCCTCGATGTATCGTAGAGGGGGTTTCTTTGTTCTTGGAACTCTGTTTCACCCGATGTTAGATTAACGACTGCATAGGGATTTGTAGGGTTTTCCGGAGAAGGCTCACGCGAACCTCTGCCAACCGCTGCATGGGTAGCTCCTAATGGGTATTGGGGGGCATAGATAGTTCCTAGTGGCTGTTGGGAAGGGGGCGTGTTATATGCACCTGTTCTTGGTGTATTGTAGGGAGAATTTTTTTGCTCATTTGTTCTCCCTCTCGGTCTGTCGTAAGGAGATGCTTCGCTTGGTATGCGCCGACCTCCGCTTCTTTGTGATTTATCCACTTGTGCGTATAGAGCTTCTGGGTTCTGGGGAGCTGGTTGTGGATGACTTTTTTTCATGGCTGTTTCCTTTCAATATTTTTAGAAAACCTCTTTGGCGCATTCCCCACTTTTTTGATATTTTTTAGGACAAAAGAAGAATATCAAACTGAATGGTCTCCAAAGACTTCACGCTATTCATATTGATATGTAATGGATATTTATGTCTTTTATACAGTTTTTTTATGAAATATTATCAATAAGTTATAGTAAATTATAGGATTCATTTTTAGGACTATCTTTTGTAACATTTTAAAACAATTGGTGGGCGCAATGGAGATAAAATGATTGGCATAAAGAGTTCTGTTGGAAGGCAAAAGTTTACGCGTTTTTAGCCGGTAAGAGCCAGCGATGAGGAACGACTAACTTTCAAGCTGCGAGCTTGGCATTGTGCTTCTTGGGTGTTCTTTACTGTATTCGCAATTTCTTTTGCTTTGCTTTCCGATGTCCCAAGGAGGCACGCTAGTCTGGTATGGTCTTTTTCTTGTATGGCTTTACGATCTTCTGAGGATAGACGATTGTGTAGTTGTCGTGAAAAGGTATGGAGTTCTTGTCGCAGTGAATGAGAATGCAATAAAGCTTCCCTTTGTTGTTCTTCTGGTAAGGCAAAAAGGTTTTGTAAATTTTTTCTAGGTTTTTCGACAGTGTGGTTCAGGCGATTTTGTTCTCTTTGGTGTTGCTCTAGAATTGCATCTTTTGTTTGTTGTGTTATTGCGCCATAATTTTTAAGGGCTTGGCTGAGTTGTGGAACAGCCTGTTCGGCTTGTCTGCGATTTGAACTTTTCATGCCAAGTATTTTACTCCCAGCAAATTTAGAAATTGATTGAGGGTTTTGTAAAGTTTCATCGGCAAACTGATTTCCTAAGTTTGGAGCTGCCGTTATGATATCTAATGTTGTCTTTAAGGCGTGGGTTTTACCATAAACAGTCTTTGATAAATTTTCGATTTCTTTTCGGCATGCTTCAACATAAGCGTCATTTGAAATCCTTTCAAATAACTCTTCATGGGTAAGAGGGGCTAATGTTTCTTTTGGGATCAGTGTTTCTTTTAAGCTTTGAACGTTGGTTTTTTGAAAGCAGAGGCGGGCACCGTTTTGTAATGTTTTGACGAGTTCTGGGGTGAGATCATCTTTGTGTCCGACGACGAAAGCCCCTTCTATTTCCATGACAAAACCTTCTGCTGAAAAACCTCTAAAGACGCCTTCATAGGTTACATCTTCCTTTGCTGCAACAACAACACGATCGTTAATTTCATCCAGTCCAGCGTTTCTCATTTGGGAGACGAATTCTTTTAAAACAAGGGATTTTTGCGGATGGGTGATATCTTCAAAAAGATCTTTCATCGGTTGGGAATTGCCATATTGCATGGCTTCAATACAAGCTGTTGTCATGCGTCCTTTTGTGATGAAAGAAAAGTCAATGGTATGTCCTGCGGCTTGTCCAAGTTTTTCCATAAACATTCGATTGACGCGCCCATTGCCTTTTCTAAAAGGATGTGCGTGCTCTAGCACCATAAAAACATCAGCGGCACTTTCAGCAAATTCTTGGCGCGATAAACCTTTTAAATTGTTCTTTTCATTAAGTGTTTTTTCGAGTTGTGTGAGTTCTTTTTTAATCTGTGGACCGATAGCAAAAGGAACTTCATAACCTTTGGGACGCATCGCCGGCATATGGGCAGTGGTGCCGTCTTCAAATGTAAAGGATGTATCGCGGGTGTGGCCCGCCCATTCAAAAGTTTTGTAGAAGAGGCTCCAGTGGATTAGTTTTAGATAGGAAGCATCAAATTTTCGTGGGGGTGGTTCATGGCGAAAATTTACGGCTGCTTTAGTGACGTCATGGGTACTGCGTTGATACAGTTTTTTAGGGTCTTTGATGCCATATTTATTTTTGAGTGTTTTGGTTCCTTTATATAGATAATTTTGCTCTAACATGTAATCTCTCCTAAGTAGGTAGGGTGGTGGTTGATGAGCGTCTTAAACGCTGCATGTGAAAAATTCCCCTTCGCGTATTCTTTTGAGATTTTGGGTGTTATGAGAGGGAGTGCTTTTCCCTTCAGTGTATGGATGTTGTATCAATCGTTTTGTGATGCTTTTGAAAAGCTTTTCTGATGTTTCCTTTGTTTATTATCTTGTACTGTAAAATGCTGGTATTTAGGGCGCTGATATGAAGCCCATGAGTGGTCAGAAAATGGATTTTCTATAAATTGACTCTGGGTAAAATCTTCGTTTTTTGAGGTGTAAGGAAGAGGTCAAAAAGAAAAATGTTGCTTAAAATTGTTGTTTTTTCCTTTAACAAAGTTGTTTGCAAGAGCGCTTTGATGAGGGGCGTGGATATAGCGGGTGTAATCGCTCTTGGTTAGTGGATGGTGCTGGTACTTTTCATACACAGCTCTCAGATTGGTGAATCTATGGGCAAAAGCAGTCATCAAAAATTTTTCTCCATTATATTTTTTTTATTGCTCCATATGAATATCTTGCCATACGAACATCTTTTTTGTGTATTTTTGCAACAAAATGTTTTTTACTTTGTGTTGTTGCTCTTATTGTGTGCGCTGCTTTAAGATTTAAGACCCATAAGAGAATAAAAACTTTTCTTTGGTTGGGGAGAAAAGCCTTTTTCAGCGCTTTATCATTAAAATAGAACACTTTATGATATCGTAAAGGGGGAAAAGCTTGTATAAGAATGATTTATTCATTTTGGTGTATATCTTGGATGTTTTTTGGGGGGGAGGGAGAAAATCGATGTTTGTCGTGTGGGTGTTTTGAGAACTTCTTGTCTCAAAGGCAAATCTTTTGTTGATTATGTTCTTTAATGGAGGAACGCCCTTGACGTAAAACAGAATACCATTGGGGTGCTAATTCACGGGCTTGTTTTAAAGAGACATCTTTTAACACACCCATTTGGCGACGGTGCTCATAAATAGTACAACGTTAAAGCCCCCCATGAAGTGTATAAAATCTATTGAGCTTTCCCATTTTTACGCTTCATAAAGAAGCCAGTATCCTCACATACTTTGAGTGCCTAATGTTTCGGACAAGACCTTGGTCCTTAGAGACGGTTCATAAAAAGGTATGCCTTTCTTGTACAGTTTTACTCTACATGAGGCTCTCGCTTGTGACATGCAGGCGACAGAGTTTTGATTGATGCAACACGACATGGAACAGATTTAAGATGAGAGAATCTTACGCTATTTAGTCTCTTATTTAACAAAAAAATATAAATTATCATTTATAAATCAATTTATTATATAAATTATAGATGAAAAACTTTGTAGAAATGGGTTCCTTTTCCAAGTGGAGATATTAGTGTCGCTATTGGTTGGGTGTATGGGCGTTTTTATAAAGACTTTTTAAAGACCATGGGCGCTGATAAAGCTGATAAAACGATGCACAAAATATAAAACAGAAAATATAAAAAGAAAAATCATGGATTTTTTGAACCTGTTTTTCTTGTATGCGGGCGGTTATTTTTTGTCAATATCGCATCATGGAGGGTAGTTTTTCTTTTGTGGGGTAAAGTGGTTTTTTGTAGCTGCGGCTAACATTTCTTTCCTTCTGAAATAGATGGCGCAACCACATTGCGAAGGGGAGCCTTGCATCAGAATAATTTGTTCATCTTGACGCATTTCTCGAATAACTTCGTGGGGTAAAATGAGTGCTCTTTTTAAAATATTCATATAACCACGAAAATCGACTCCATCTAAGACAAATAAAATAGGCTTTTGTAGCTTTCGTCAGTAGTAATCATGACGTTTAAAAGGAATTAACAATTATCCTGTCCAATTGCTTTGGATATGGTGTATATGCTATGTGCAAAATTGGTGGTAGGGCGCTTAAGTAGTCTGTTTTTTGCATGTATGATAAGAATATTAAAATATCTCTTCCACATAGGTGTTTAAATCAAAAAAACAAAGTTTCATATTTTTTAGTTGGCCATAGCAAGTGTATTTGAACGATTTTGTGTGCGTGTGTAGAATTGGCTATGAGCGTTCCTTGCTTTTTGAACAATGTCGGTAATTTCTCGTGCTTTCTGTTCTGATATACCAATACTTTGTGCAAGTGTTTCATAATCTTTGTTTGTGATCGCACTACATTCGTTTGATGAGAGACGATGTTCTAAACTGTTTATAAAAGTACGGAGCTCTTGGTGTAATTGAGGAGATTGAGACAAGATTTCTCTTTGTTTTTCCGGTGATAAAGCAAAAATATTTTTCAAGTTTTGACTGGGATTCTCTACCGCTTTTCCAAGGCGTTCTTGTTTAATTTTATGGTCTCGAGTGACTATATTATAGGTAGCTTCTACAGTATACACATAATTCTCAATTGCAAGAGAGAGCACATCAAGATAATTTCGAGCGTGTACACGTGCCGGATTTTGTAGACCGCATATACTAAAACCTGCAAGAGGAGAAACAGAGTGCGGTGCCTGTTTAATCTGATTAGCAAACTGTCTGCCTAATTCTGGATTTTTAATAATCTCTTCTATCTGTTCGTTTAATACGTTTGCGTCACCATAAACAGTTTTTGCGTAAGCTCGGACTTGCTTTTGAGCTTTGAGAACGTAACTATCTAGCGCAACTGTTTTGGCACATTCACTTTTTGTGAGAGGCGCTAATGTTTCTTTTGGAATAAGCGTGTTTTCAAGCTCTTTGCTGTTGGGGGCGGTAAAGGTAATGATATCACCAGGTTTTAATGTTTTTAATCGTTCTGGTGTGAGATCATCTTTGCTACCAATGATGTAAGTTCCTTGCATATCGAGTATAAAACTTTCTGAATAACAACCTTTATAAGTTCCTATATAGGTTTCTCCTGCCTTTGTTGCCATAACAAGGCGATCATCCACGTTGCGTCCCGTATTGTTTACGTGGTCCATAAATTCTTTTAAAAGACGTATTTTGGGGGGATTGGAGATATCCTCAAAAAGATCTTTCAACAGTTGTGTATTGCTATATTGCATTGCTTCGCTACAGGCAGCCATCATACGTTTTTGTGTGACAAGCGAAAAGTCAAGCTGATGTCCTGCAGCTTTGGCAAGATTTTCAAAAAAGACTTGTTCTGTGTGCTCATTGCCATCTATGAATGGGTGGATTTTGTGAAGAGAATAAAATAGACTCGTTGCTTCCTTGACAAATTCTTCGCGTGTTAAGCCTTGCAAATTGTCTTTTTCGGCAAGCGTTTGATCTAATTTTTGTAAGAGTTCAGGGATTTCTTCACCGGTTGCAAAATTATTGCCCCATTCCATTCTTTTCATTTCTGGCATGGCGGCAATGCTATCGTCTGTAAATGCGAAGGGGATATGGCGCAGATGTCCAGCCCATACAAAGGTATTTTTAAACAATTGTTGGTGGATATGGCATAGATAAGTTGAATTAAAATATTCTGGCAGGGGTTCTGCACGCAGATTGATCATGGCTTTTTGCCTATCATGTGAGCATTTTTCCAGAAAACGTTTTAAATCTGTTTCTCCATATCTATTTTTGAGAATTTGGGTACCAAGATAGATATAATTATGGGGTGAGGGAATTCCTTTTGTTTTTTCTTTTGCTTTGGGCATTGTTACATTCCTTATAATGTTACATTGTCTATGAGAGTGTGTTAAACTTTTTGTTTGAAAATCCCCCACGCATATTGTTTTGAGATGTTGAGACTTGGGTGAGGAAAAAATCCCTCAAATTCGTAGGTGTTTTTGAGTGTATCAATCTTTATCTTGGCATTTTTTTCTTTTACTGAGAGAGAATGGTTCATTTGGGTTGTTTTCATGCATATTGTCTTTTAATTTTTTTGTAGAAAAATTTCCCTATAAAAGCGGTGCCTTCAAAAGTTTCCTGATAGGATTCTCAAGGCATAGATATGATTGGTATTTATTATTTGGAGATGAGGAGAGTGCTTTATAAAGAAAATTGGCATTGGTAAGCACAGGCATAATACCATCATTTAAAGACTTTTCCCCATATTTTTCTTGTTGTATCAAGCGGGAATTCCTTCTTTATAGGCTTTTATGAGATAGAATCTCTGCTTTTATCCTTTGATGTTTTTGTTTTGATGCATTGCCTCCATTAGAGGGTGTTTTTTAGTTTTTCTTTTGTGGAGCAAAGCGGTTTTTTGCAGCTGCGGCTAACATTTCTTTTCTTCTAAAATAGATCGCTCGACCACAACGTAAAGGGGGTTGTCCTTGCATCAGAATAATTTGTTCATCTTGACGCATTTCTTGAATAACTTCGTGGGGTAAAATCAGGGCTCTTTGTTGGTAATTGACGTTGTATGAACTCTTTCCTAAAGATAAACCTCTTGATTTGTTCGTTCCGGTTACTTCAACGGTCATTTGACCACAGCGTTCTGAAATGTCTTTGGCAGTTTGGAGATCTTTAATGGCAGCATAGCTGACAAAGGAACAACTTTCAAACCATGAACGTGCTCCTGCTTCTCCAAAGTGGTTGACCAACTGGCCAGAGGATTGATAGAAGAGCATCAAGGATGTACCGTATTTACGTCCACGGTCGCGGGCTTCTTCTAAAATATTCATATAGCCTAAAAGATCAACTTCATCTAAGACAAATAAAACACGCTTTTTATAGTTACCGTCTGCTGTAACCATGGCATTGAGAAAGGCGCCAATAATCACACGTCCAATAGCTGGATAACTGTTTAAAATGCTTGCGGGGAGATTGAGAAAAACATCTGTATTGCCATTGGTAATATCTGAGGAAAAAAAATCATCTCCGCAGACAAGATCTGCATAATTGGATAAAGAAAGCCATTGGGTGTCTTTTGAGGCGGTGGTATAAACCCCTGAAAAGGTTTGTTCTGCCATTTCTGTAAAAATACCAACCATTTCACGAATAAAAGGAGAAGGTGTTGTTTCTTGAATCATGCGTAATTGATTAACAACAGCTGTTTCTGATTGAGAGAGAATACCACGCAATGTTTTTAAATTGCGCTCGCTGTCTTCATATTCATCAGAAAATACAACATGAGCAAGAAGAGCTGTTAATAGATTATGGGCTTGTGTTGAGAAATATTCCGCTGAAGAATTGTCTGATTTTTTATCTGTAAGAAGCAACTTTGAAAAGCTTACAATATTCGCTTCGCGTTGTGTGCGTGGTACGCTGTCGTCTAAAAGCCAATCGATGACATTAAAGTTTTTTGTTAACAATGAGTTGGGATCGAGAACAATGACATTTCTATTTCCCATTTTTTGACGCGCAAATTTGACCATTGGGGCAACTTCTGTTGAAGGATCAAGACAAATAATAGACCCTGGATAGGTTAAACACGTGGGAACTACTGTACTTGTTGTTTTATAGCCACCAGAACCAGCAAAAAAGATCATATGAGTTGAACCAAAATCAAGATTAAAGGTTAGCAAAGGGGCTGTTCCACCCTTTCCCCATGTTGTTTTATTGCTAGGTGCAAAGGGAATGTTGCACACATTATCTTGATCGACACGGTATCTTTCACCCACAACAATTTGCCCATTGGCAGGAAAGATTTTTGCTGCCTCTCTTAAATTCATCCAAGCTGCCTCACCAAAAATACCTTTTTTTGCACGCTTGACCTTACTTTTAGGGGGAAGGGTTGTTACGAATTGAATGATGGAAAAAAAAACACCAATAATGATGCCAAAAACAACCATGGGGTCCATGAATTGAAGAGCATAGCCCCATGTTATTCCTTGTTGGCCAACATAGGGACTTAAACGTTTTATTTCACCACTAATATAGTAAAGAGCGGTTGTTCCAAAAAAGACAACGGAGACAAAAGTGATCATTTTACGCAGGTGCAGTTTTTGCGAGAGACTATACAACAATGAAACAGCAGCCGTTAGTGCTAAGACTAATAAAGGCTCAGAACGAAGTGTCCAATAAATTTGATCGCTTTTTAGTCCATTTGTTATAAACAATAAAAAATGAGGGACAAGGAATATCGTTAAAGCACCTAAAGCGATCGGTGTTAAAATGAGTACCATTTGTGTTTTGGTATATTTCATTGTATTTTACTTTCAATTCTGTCAGAATATGTTGCGAAGTGCTCTTTTCCAAGTGTGTGATATGAACTCTCATCTCTTTTTGCAAAGGTGCAGATAACGCCAAACAGTTTTCGTTTATGAGCCTTTCTCATTAAGGAGGAAGGTTTTGTCTATTCTTAGCAGGCCATAGCGAATGCTTTGGAACGGTGCATTGTGCATACTTGTGCTTGCTGGTGTACTTCTTTGGTTTGCTTAATAATTTGTGTAATTTGTTTGGCTTTATTTTCTGATACACCAATGCTTTGAGTCAATGTTCCATAATCATTATTTTGAACTGCGTTATGTTCATTTGGTGAGAGACGGGTGTTGATCTTTTTTACAAAGTTGCTGAGCTCTTTTTGACATAAAGGATTTTTTGCTAAAGCTTCTTGCTGTAATTCTTTTGGCAAGGCGAAGAGGTTTTGCAAGCTTTGACTTGGCATTTCTACCATTTTTGCAAGGCGACTTTGTTCTGTTGCATGTTCTTGCGTAATTTCCTTTTCAGCATGTCTCACTGCATGGGCAAAATTTACAACGGCAGTACAGAGCATCTCAAGATGATTTTTAGCGTTTGCACGTGCCTGATTTTGTAGTCCACATAAACTGAAACCGGCAAGATGAGAAATAGAGTGCGGTGCTCTTTCAATCTGGTTGGCGAGCGGTTGGCCTAAGTTTGGATTTTTGATGATTTCTACCATCTGTTTGTCTAATATTTTTGTACTACCATAAACAATTTTTGACAATTGCTGAACCTGTTTTAGGCTTGCGTGGACACAAGAATCTTCTGCAACCATTTGGGCCGTTTCATTTTCTGTCAAAGGGGCTAATCTTTCTTGTGGAATGAGAATGCTTTCAAGCTTTTTTGTTTTGGGAACGGTAAAAGTAAATCTATCACCAGGTTTTAATGTTTTGAGTTGTTCTGGCGTGAGCTGTTCTTTATTGCCGATGATGTAAGCGCCTTTCACATTGAAAGCAAAGCTATCATAACCAGCACCCCTATAGGTACCTGTGTAAGTTTCACCTTCTTTTGCAACCATAACAGGACGATCATTAACATTGCGCCCAAGTTCTTTCATGTTGTTCATGAATTCCTTTAAAAGAAGTATTTTATTGGGATTAGAGATATCTTCAAACAGATGTTGCATTGGCTCTAGGTCACCATTTTCTGCTACAGCAACACTGGCGAGCATCATGCGTTCTTTTGTAACAAGTGAAAAGTCAAGCTGATGCCCTGCGGCTTTGGCGAGATTTTCAAAAAAGACCCGTTGTGTACGTCCATTTCCTCCCCTAAAAGGATGGAGTTGGTGAAGGAAGTTAAATAAGCTTATTGCTTCAGCGTTAAATTTCTCACGTGTTAAGCCTTGCAAATTATCTTTTTCGGCAAGCGTTTGATCTAATTTTTGTAAACCGTCTTGGATTTCATCGCCGAGTGCAAAAGGATTTTCCCATCCTGTTCTTTTCATTTCGGGCATGGCGGCTGTGGTGCCATCTTCAAATGTAAAGGGGAGATGGCGCAGATATCCAGCCCATTCAAAGGTATTTTTAAATAAGTGGTGATGAATAGAGCATAGATAGGAGCTATCAAACTTTTCTGGTAAGGGGGCTTCACGCAGATTAACCATTGCTTCTGCTGTATCATGTGAGCATTTCTCCAGAAAGGATTTTAAGTCTTTTATTCCATATTTATTTTTGAGTGTTGTGGTGTTTGGGTAGACATAATGATGGGGAGAAACTGTCTGTATATTTTTTGTCTTTGCTTTTGCTTTTGCTTTTGGCATTGTAGCTTCCTTATAATTTTACGTTATCCATAAGAGTGTTAAATTCCTCGAGTGAAATATTCCCCTTTGCGTATTCTTCTAAAATTTTGAGTGTTGTAGGATGAAGCGCTACTCCCTCTATCGCATGGGTGCTGATGGCTGCTTCAACGGCTTCACGGCGTTTTTTTAATTCTTCTTCTGTCATCGATAAAAGGTTTTCTCTATTTTCTGTTTCGTTGATTTTCATGCATTTTTTCTCTTATTTGCAATCGTTGCTTTAAAAGAACCTTTGGCAGCCGGTGTGATCTTCTTTTAGTCACCTCCAAAGATGTTTCGTTGTTTGAAGGGATCGTAATAAATTTCTGTGACCTTAAATTTTCCTTCAATCCGTTTGCATTGGATGATGATATCAATCATTGAAATCAACAGGCCTCGAATATCATCACGCTCTAAATCACCACCGCCTTCACTTTCTTTGACCAAAAGGGTCATCTGCTCAAAGGCTGCAAGGGCTGTTGATGCGTGAACCGTCGTAATGGAACCTGGATGGCCTGAATTGACATTGCGGATATAATAAAAGGCTGTACCATCTCGAAGTTCTTGCAAAAGAATACGATCAGGACGCATCCGTAAAGATGATTCAAGCAACTCTTTGGGGCCAACGGAGGCTAAGCCTTGTCCATCTTTTGAATAGAACATTGAGACATGGTTAGGGTGTGGTATCACCAATTCTTGCGTGTCTTCAATGGTGATAATACGCTCTTCTTGAGGGATTTTGGCGATTAATGCTTTTGATAATGTTGTTTTACCCGAACCGGTTTTTCCCGCAATTAAAATATTTTTCTGGCATGCTACAGCTTGATTTAAAAAAGAGACAAAGTCTTTATTACAGTAGGCATGAGCTAAGTTATGCTCGATGATTTTGAGTTCGTTAAAACGAGAATGATAGTCATGCAAGGGCGTGAAAGAGACCTGTTCACAGAGCGAGAAGAGGCCCTTATTTGCGAGTTCTTCGAGAGAAAAACTCTGCGATGATGGTTTACGAATTGTCATACTAATCGTGTCTTTTTCGACAGCGGGTGGAATGACAATTTGAATGCGCTCATTGCCTGGTAGCGTTGCAGATAATATTGGGTTTTTGTCCGATATGTTTTGCTTGGAATAGGAGGCGACAACTTTCGCAATCCCCATAAGCTCATTAAAAGAGAGAGCCGGTGCTTCTATTGTTTTCCATCCATCAAATCCTTCAGTCATGACTTGATAGGGACGATTGATAACAATTTCAAAAAGACTATCATCTTTCAAAAAAGCATTGATGGGTTCAAGTTTTGTGAGAACAATCGCAACGGTTTCATCGCACATGGTATGTAAGTTTGAGTTCATTCTAAAGTTACCGCAGAATTTTTGTAAAAGTTTCTTGAAACAGCTCGATTGATAATTTGTTTTTTGTTTTCGATGACTTTCAATTTATAAACGCTGGAAAAATCTAAATCGCGGGCAACAAAGATATTCACCATTTCCCCTTGGTTTTTGGATAATGTTGGAGGAATATTGGCGTAATTTTCTACGAGAATGTTTGCGATGTTTTGTCCTGAAGAGATTGTTTCAGTTTCTTCTTTTTCCTGTTTTTTTGATAAACGTTTATTGGCATAGTGTGTTGCATCTTTTATTAGTGAGACAAGAAGCGCAGACCCAATCCTCTCGAGCCAATGGTTATCAATATCTCCATCCATACCAGAACGCCCTAAAGCATCCGTTGCCGGTGAAGCTAAAGATATAATGATACCATTGGGGGTTTTTGCTCTATTCCATAGTACAAAGAGACGTGTTTGGCCTTTTTTCAATCCGGCGCGATATTCACCAACAATTTGGGTGCCTTTATCAAGAAGCACAACACGACCATTGTCTGATAAGATATCTCTGGAGATGATACAACTGGCAAAACCTTGTTGATCACTGTTGATGGCTGTTTCTAAAATACAAGGAATAGAAGTTCCCATCGCGATGATGTAGTTTCGATTGCCAAGGGTTGAAGCACGAATACCTTCAAGCACTGTGGGTTTGAGAAGATGATTAAAACGTTGTGTCGTTTCATCAGGTTTGCTTTCAAGTTGGTGAGGCAAAGCACCATTATTTGTTTGTGAATCTATTTTGCCTTGTTGTGTACTTGCATAAGCTAATACAGGAGCACGTTGTGCTGCTTCCAGCAGTGAGTTATCAGAATTTAATTGATTGATGTTTGGTGTTGGTAGCTCGACTTTTGGTAATAGAGCGTTATTTCGTTGAGGCTGTTCAAAGGGGGGAGGGGTAGGCTTTGCAGGACGAAAAAGCTCTGTTTGTTTTATAACTTTTCCTTCTTTTGAAGATTCAATTGGTTGCTTTTTGTCTGTAACAAGTGTTGAATAGGCTAAATAAAGACAGACACTGAAAAGAATAATAAGAGCAATAGCTTTCCCCACATTGTTCTGTTGACTTTTCCCTTGAGCATTTTTTATTGTATCGCGATCATTAATGCTTTTTTCATCCACGGTGTTATTCATGGCTGCTTCCTAGGTTCACTTTACGTTGTACAGATGGTGATGTCGTACCTGTTTCAGGATTAATTCCTTTTGGTACGAACCTTTTGTTAAAGATGCACAATACTTCATTCCCACGTCGTAGCGTGAATTGTGCAGCTGTTGCATGAACAATAACCTTGTTGCCTTTAATCGATTTGGGAATAAGCGCTTCTTGCCCATCAGGCGATACAATGTAAATGGCAGGGATTTCAATGTTGCCTAAAAAGGTAAAGGTTGTTGTTTTCCCATTATCATAGACAGAAGCAGGTTCAATAAGAGATGAGCCTTGAGCTTCATAAGCCCAATTGCGTGGTCCAAAATCTTCATGGATATTTAAAATATCATTGACAAAGTTTTCTTCACGTTGTTTTTCTTTTTCTGCTTCGGCTAATTTCTTACGTAAGGCTTCATCTTCTGGATAACGAAACTTTACCAAGAAATACGTCTCATTGCCGGCTGAAACATCGCCTTCACGGACTTGTAGCTCGAATTGATAAGAGCGTTGTGTTCCATCTTGGCGGCTTGTGACAATTTGTAAATTTGTCACAGGCTGAACTTCACGTGGTTTGAGAAAAACAAAGTGTCCAGCCGGTGCAACTTGCCAAGCAACCGAATTTCCAATTCCTACATAGGTTACTTCTTCATCAACGGCAAATTCTAGTTGAACCGAAGAGCGAATGGAGCCAATGATTTGTACGACGTTGTAGGGGTCATAATTGACAAATCTGATGCGGTTATCTTTACGTGCACTGACAGGCGCTGTTTCCGCAAGTGAGAGAGCTGTGTGAAAGCTGACAGTGATCGTAAAAATTAAAGAGATTGTTTGTAAAAGTCTGATCATTTTATCACCTCTGGATCAGATCTATATTCCGATACTTGAAAACCAAGAGGGTTGATAAGACGATCAGACGTTGAAATGTGTGCGTTCACGTAGGAAAAATTTAAGATTGAAATCCAATGGGAAATATTTTCTTTTTCATTCAAGTCTCTGATCGTTTTATAGTAACGAACTTGGATAAGATCTTTACTTATAAAAGAGATTGATTTGATTGTGATCGTAGCAATCATGTTATGATAAATATTTTGCGGACTTTCTGGATTATTGCCCGCGTACCATTTTGCAAAACGGTTTTGTTCTTTTGGAGAAGATAAAAGAGAGACTAAGCGAAAATTGTTTTCTGCTTCTGATGCTTGAAAACCTTCACGAGCGCGAACATATTGGCTGGCAAAATAACGCGTTATCGCTTCATCATAGTCGTTAGGGGATTCTTTTAGGGCGCTTACAGTATCAATAATGCCTGTTGAGTTATCAACGCGGATAACAAAAGGCTCTACCGTTTTCAAAGGTGTCAAAGCTGCGACAGCTAAAGCCAGCGCAATTGTCATCAATCCAAAAAGCACTGTTAAAGCCATGGAGATTTTCATCCGCACGCGCATGCTATGCATGCGATCAATGTCAAATGAGCGCGCTTCTTTTATATATTCTTCAAGGGCATCACTTTTCACGCATAACCTCCACAGTTTTATCAGATCGTGCTTCATGAATAACCGGCTTTAATAAAGCTGAATTGGCTGTTACTTTTTCACTTTCCAAAGTATTGAGAATGATGGGAGTGGTAACAGGCTTTACACTCTTTTCTGGGTAGACAATGTTTTTATTGTCCCAATTCCACTTATCTTTATTTAAAGCGCGTGTATGTTTGCCATTACAGCGTGGTGGTTTTTTAGGGCCACTCAAAGAGGCACAACCAGTAAGAGCGATTGTTAGGACCATAACAAAAGTTATTTTTCGTTTCATTTTTTGAACTCACAAATATCTTGGAATACAATGCATGAGAGCCTTTGTTCTGAACATTTTTACAAGTTTATGTGATGCAAGGTTTTGATTGGTTTTATTGTTAGACCCAAGATGTTAGATCTTATCTGGAACAGGATCATGGCGTGTACGCCAAAGGGCGCACACAAGGCAAAAACAAAAATGCTTATTCTTTTAAAGAGGTGCTTTATCTTAAAATCGACCACGACCGCCTCCAGATTTACCTGCTTTTGCTGCCGCCCCTGCCGCACTTCTAACAGCGTTACCGGCAGCTCCTGAGATTTGTGAAGTGGCACTTTTTACTGCATTGCCACTCGCTCTTGCACCATTGGAAAGCATTGTAAAAATCTGTCCTCCTGAAGAGACACCAGCGTTAAAGTATGGTCCGCCAGAGGCCAGCGCTGTTGCAATACCAGGAAGCGCACGGAAGATAATAACTCCTATGATCGAAATGACGATGACAGGGGGAAAAAGAACATAAATTGATTCATATGAAACTTTGAGAACCTGTAGGATAACTTGACATATAATGGTTCCAAGCATGATTACGAGAACTTGTAAAATGGTAAAATTGATCAAAGTTGTAATCCATGCATCGGAGTATTTTCGCGTTGCATTGAACAAATACAAACTAATGAATAGAGGCCCAAGACCTATAATCATGACGAGTGCAACTTGTGCAAACATTTGCACAATAAAACCACCTATACAAAAAAGAATAACCGCGAGAAGCATGATAGAACCAAGAAGACCCACAATGATCTTTTCAAAAAACCAAGCATTGTATAAGACTTCTTGATAACGCGAACTTGCCTTTAACAAAATATAATCAAAAACATTGGAGCTTGCAGGGTTACTGTTAAGCGCATTCCCAATAGCATTGGATAAATCATTGAAGAAAATATCCTTGACATAAGTATTAAATGTATCCGCATTCGTTGCCATTGTTGTAACAACAACGATTTTAACAACATTATTGAGAAGACTATGCATGGAAAGCGCAACGCGACCTGTCATAACATTATAGCCATAAAGAAAGATAAAAATGATTGCGGCGAGATTTAAGGGCGCTGAAATAGCAGAAGACAGCCCACTCACCGTCGTGTCCATCACATTATCAAGGGGTTTTAAAATATACCCAGAAACGCTTTCAAAGGGAGAAAAACTAAAGTCTGACATTTGTACTTGTACTTTCAAGTTTTTCTTTTAATTCTTTTTCTTTTTCTTTTAATTGTGCCTCAAGATATTTATGCTTTTTTTGTTCCTTTTCTTCACGTAATTCATCTTTTGTCTTCGTATCTCTTGCTTGAATCATATCAAGAGACTGAAGTTTTAAAGAAGCTACTTGAAGATCGGCTTGAAGAAGAGAAAGCTTTACTTGAAGATCTTGTCGAAGGGCTTGCAATTCTTCTGGTTTTGTGTCTGGTTTTGATTTAATATTTTCAAGTTGTTGACTTATGTCTTTGATTTTTTTTGCAGTTTCAGTTGCGCTTTTATAAATGTTTTCAGCTGTTTCTGATTTTGCAGCATCTAATTTTTGTGTGTTCTCGAGTGCTTGTTTATAATATTCATCCACATCAGATGTTGTTTGCGCTATTGCATGAGAAATAAAAGAAAAAGATAACAGTGTAACTAAGCCATATTTTTTCATTGATTTTTTCTCCTTTGATAAAATATGGGCAGCCATTTGTCAGGGGCAGCTCCATATTCGTTGATAATTTCATTCATGAGTTCAATGTTTTTTGTTGTGCCGCTTAAAACGGCGATCTCATCATTCATTCCACGTAAGTTAAGTTCTGCAACGACGGAACTTTGTCCTTGTTTGATGAGAAAACGACGGGACTCTCTGCTTAACTCTGACTGTATCAGTTCAAATTCACGCTCAGTAAGTTTGAAAGCTTCGACATAATCATTGTAATTTGCTTTTTGATTTGGAAAAAATATTTGGGTGGGGCATTGCTCAATGATTGTGTGCGCGATTGTTGAGTTCAAAGCATCTTTAGGGCTTTGTGTTGCAAAGAGCATCATGCCATTTTGTTTACGAATTGTTTTTAGCCGATCTTGCGCAAAAGCTTTAAATGAATCATCTTCTAAAGCTTTCCAGAATTCATCAACGACGATAATGATGCGCCGCCCATCAATCAGATCAAGAATGCGGTGAAAGAGATACATCATTAAGGGGCGCCGAATTTCTTCATTATCTAAGAAATCGGTCATGTCATAGCCAATGAACTGCGCATTTAAATTGAGATCATCTTGGTCATTATCAAAAACCCATCCTAAATCATTGCCTCTAATCCAGCGTTGCAGCCGTATGGCAATTCCTTCTTTGGATGTGTTGTCAAAAAACAGTTGAAGGGCACCAAGAGAGCGCTGGGTTGGGGGTAAGTTTTCCAAGGAATCAATGGCTTTGGCGATATCTTGTCGCTCTTCTTCTGTTACGATTTGCCCTTCAGCGGTCACCAGCTTTAAGATCCAATTACGAAGAAAGATTTTATTTTTTTCGGTGTATTCCATGCCCTTTAAGGGAGCAATACCCGTGGGCTGCCCATTTTTTAAAGGTTTGTATTTCCCTCCTCCAGCCCGTACAAAAATCTCTGCTCCTTGATCTTTATCAAAAAAAACCATTGTTGGATTGTGTTTTTGTAATTGTGCAAGAAGAAAATTAACAATCACTGTTTTACCAGATCCTGATGGACCACAAACAAATGTGTTGCCAAGATCGCCATAATGAAAATTAAAATAGTAAGGTGAACCAGCCTGTGTTTTTAGCAATGCGACAGCAGCTCCCCAAACATTATCGTTCAGTTTGCCAACAGGGAAAGAATGGAAGGGCGATAAAGCGGCAAAATTTCTGCTGGTAATGGCGCCTGAACGCGCACGATAGCTAAAGTTTCCAGGAAGCTGTGCCCACCATGCTGCTTCCAATCCTAAATCTTCTCTGGCAATCACGGCTCCTCCATTGGTTAAATGGGAACGTGCTTTTGATAAGTTTTCAGACAATATTTTGGGATGATCAGCAAAAACAGCTAAAGAAATGTGGTGTTCTCCCAAAACAAAACGGTTTGATTCTAAATCATCTAGCGCTTCATCCAGTGCATCGATTTGTGAGCTAGCACGGTCAGCTGCATTGATCATTTGATTTTGTTTGCGGCTCATAATCGCACTGGCGGCTGCCTTACTTTTAAAGACAAAGGATTGTGTTAAAATGAATTCAAATGGCACCGTAAGCAGACCATCAGTCATACCTGGGCGTGTTTTAGAAGGATACTCTTTCCATCCAAACATGCCCACAAAGCGTTCATTGCTTTCATGGCGAATTTCGATAATTTCTTTCCCAAAAATAACACGATCCGAGTAAATTGTTGAAGCAATAGTTCCAAATGTGAGAGGAATACGCTCACGTCTTCCCCCCACTAGCTGGTGGAGAAATTCACTTTGTTCGGCAAATAAAAGTCCTTCATGTTCATAGATTGATAGTAGACGGACTTCATACTCTTCCAAACCTTGCATAAGATCTTGACTTAACTCTTCGAGTTTACGAATAGCTTCTTCATCGGGCTCAGATTGTGTTTTCTTCGCTTTGCTCAAGCGCTGAAAAAATGAAACCAGCTTTTCTGTTTTATCCGCAGCCGGATTCCAAACCAGTGAAATAAATAGATCATTTCTATACAGTTCTTGCGAAACCATTTTCTTTTTATATTTTTCATCTAATGTTGTTGCAAAAGATGAAAGAAAATGACCTTCTGGGTATATCGTTTCACGGCGGCGGATGATGTGAGAATATAAAGCAAGCCGTTCATCTGCGATATTTTTTAAAAGGGTGTTTAATTGGTTGTGTAAAGAATTTAATTGATCAATATCCGCGGTGTCGAAATTTATACCCTCAACAGCCATCACAACCATTAAACAGCGTGAATTTAAAGCAACGACATGTTGGTTGATGTAGCGTATATAGGGAATATATTCTTCAGGCAAAGTTTCCCGTTTCATTATTGACATCTGTTTCACCAATTTCGTTCCTTCAGCTTAGTTCCTTATAAGTGCGGATAAGGCGTAAAGGGGAGGTTGAACCTCCTCCCCATCGGTTGAGGTTTTTTTGTTTTCCTCGGGTATTGAGCCATGCAAATAATACGCGAAATTGGTTGTGATCGTACTTTGTCACTTCTCGCAAAATAAAGTGTATCCCAATCCCAAGACCAAACATGGTAAAATCACTGGTCAAAATGAAAAGAATGGATGTCGCCATGACATTGAGCGCCATGGCTTCCATTGTAACACCAGCAAACATGGCTGGGCGCGTACAGGCAAGGAAAAGAGTATCTTCGTTCATTTATGTTGTGCCCGCTAATTTGCCGACGAGAGTGGGGGCACCAAAAACAATAGCAATCCCCAGAACACAGTAAGCTGCTTTGCGTAAATCAATAAAGCCGTACATCCAACCAATCCCCACAGCAGCAACACATATAATAGCAATAAGCCTTGCCGTTGGACCCGTCATCATTGTGACAATGTTGTCTAAAACACCATCAAGCTTCCCGAAACCACCTCCATTAGTAGAAGAAGCAGCATAAGAAGGATCTGATACAAGCAATGCTGTAAAAAGCAGCATGGTCACGATAAAAATGATGTTTTGGAATCTATTATCTGTCATTTTACCTCTCTTTAACAAATAATATTTGTTTATATGTCGACATTCCATCGCCTCTAACAAACTGGAGAGTGTTGTCATTTGATGACAGTTTAATTCTTCTCATTTGTTTGTTTTAAAAGCCTTGATCGTGGATCTGTTCACTCTCAAGCTCTTCTTCGTAAAGAGACAGAAGTCTTTTCAAATTGAGATTGTGTTATATGAAAATGGCAATTTTAAGTTGTGTATATTGGTAAAAATAACAATATTAAAATAATGAAAGAAAGAATATCATTCTTTACAAAATGTAGTTAATCTGCAACACTTATATTTGGATTTTTTCTTTAAAAACAAGGGGATTGCTGATCAATAATCTGACATGATAGGAAAAAAACGAATTTTTTGAGCGAGCGTGTTAAGAGATGCTATTTAAATTGATTGTTATTATTTACATTATGGGGGCTACGGTGTGGGGATTAAGCCAATATAAAGATAAAATGGATTTCAGCATTCTTAAAACATTTGAGACGCAAGATATCCAAGATATTGTTGATCTCTATCGAGAAGAAAAAAAGTTGGGTAGATCTATCACCAAACAGCAATTAGAAAAAAATGAACCAGCTCTCGATTTGCAGAAGAGTGTTTCATTAAATGATGTTGCAAATAATGCTGTTGTTTTTCATGGTAAGGCTTCTGTTACAAGTGGGGTTACATTTAAATTACTGACGCCTGCTGCACAATCTTGGCGCTCACATATCTCCCGTGATATTCATCTTTATGGTGTTGACACATGTGCACCCCGTCAAAAAGCAAGATTAAATGATCAAGAATGGCCCTGTGGTGCGGTTACAACGGCTTGGCTTGTCACCAAAACACTTGGGCAGGATTTATCCTGTAAACAGGCTTTGATGCACAATGGTGTTTATTATGCGCAATGTTTTGTTCAAGGGGTTGATTTAGCTGAGGAAGGTCTTAAAGAAGGTATGTTGGTACTCTCAAAAGAGGGGAAAAATCCTATTCCAGCCCAGTATCATCATGCGGAAGAAAAAGCACGTGGCAATAAGATTGGTCTTTGGTCGAGTGATTTCACTGAACCTTTAAAATGGCGGCGAGATAATGGATCCTATAACCCCTTTGCTAGTCCATGATTGGTTTTAACGAACATATTTACTTAAATTTTTATAGAGAAAACTTTATCAATAAAATTGTACCAAATCGTAGAGCAAATTTGAATAAACGGTGAGATTATTTTCGTTTAGGAAGTAAATGGATGGTACTTTCCTTTTCAAGGGAGGGTTGCTTTCAAAATCGCTTCTCTATTTTTACTTATGTGTTTTATAAAAGCGGGAAAATGTCATTGTTGGTGGCAAAGCATTTTTGAGTATTTGTGTTTGAAGGAGAAAGTGAGGCGATAAAAAACGCTCAAGAAACGGATTTCTAGAGCGGTGTTGATAAAAGTAAAAAATAAACAGACCCAAAAATGGTGTAACGTTTGATATAACGGATAAAATCTTTCACAATGCCTTAAAAGAATTCATAGCAAAAGTTTTTTCATCAGAATTTTGTCTTCAGGATTGGATCACGTTTTTTACTTCTTTAAAAGTGATCAATCTGTTGCATTCCTTGAAAAGCTTTCATAATTATCTGCTTTTAAATTCAGACTTTCAAATGATGGATGGATTTCAAATAGACTCTATACGAAGAAATCTTCGTAAAATGATTTGCATTGCTGATTGTTTTCTATATATCACAAAACGTTTCTATTTAGGCCTCGATGGAGGAACAATAATCAACATACAAATAGGTAAAAAGAGTTCATACTTTTTTGTTATGGCTGCATAGTCCATTGATCGTGAGATTTAAGTATTATAATGCTCATAGGCTTTCTATAGAGCTAGGGGCGATGCCTATTGCAATGTAACTATTTGAAATCAGTTGAACAAAAGCATTAATGCGCCTTCTGATTTCATCGTTTGTATTCAGTTTGGGCTCTTTCCCTTCTTATTGTATTTTATGACAAACTCATACGATGGCTATTGTGAGCTCTTCTTGCGTCACTTTACTCAGAGTGTTCACTTTGAAAGCAAGCAAGTGGATAGTGAGGCTGTATTCTCATACAGTGTGAAAATTCAACCCTCATTTGGGGGGATAATATTAACAGATAAGGTATTTAAAGAGGAGTAAAATGAAAAAAATTATTTATTATGCATGACTCTATTATTCGTCGTGGGGTGTGAAAAAACTATAGCCTAGAAGATTTTAAAAAAGATGCAAAATTAAGAGAAGAATGGGGAACGAAGTGTTTTCTTTCAGGACAATTTGTTAAGGAATCTAAAAATTGTCAAAATGTCTTACAAGCAGATACTGAAATGTTTTTCTCGCCAAAGCTTGATGCTCTAGACCGTGGTCATGTATTTTAATAAATACATATTACTCAACAGTAAAGTGTGATATAAAAATTCTAAAATAAAGAAGTTACGGCTTAACGAATGCTCGCTTCTTCAATTGTTATAGCGGAATTTTTTTATCATTTTTCATCTTTCAGATGAGCTCCCCAAATCATATTCGCAATCCTATTGTTTGTTTCAACTTTATCAGATTGAGGATTATAATCATGAGAGAACTGGATAGCATTGTCTTATAGAAATATCTCTCAAGGTATCCAAGCCTATTTTGCGACGCTGTTCGTAAAGGGTATATAAAAAGCAAGTAAAATAAAATAGTTATGTCTAATATGGGGGAATAGGTGAATCTTGATTCTATTGAGTTTTTTTGCCTCTATCCCTCATCTTTTTGAAGCTTTTTTATCGCCTCTATAGCTAACCTTTTACGGTCTGCGCTCTTTGTGTAAAGAGATGCCATAGCATCATTTGTCCAGCCAAAGAGTGCTTTCAATTGTGATACTGTTGCACCAGAGTTAGCTGCGCGTGTTGCTGCTAATTTTCTTAATCCATGCGCCGATTTTTTAATTCCAGCAGCATTACAAGCGTCTCTAAATGTATCGCCAAAGCTTTCTTTGGAGAGTTTTTGATTAGTTTTACTACAGATGAATGTTTCTACTCCAATAGGACCAGCTTCAAGCGTTTTGGCTAATTCCGGTAAAATAGGTAGAAAGACATCTGTTTGGAATTTACTTTTCTCTGTTTTGAGATGAATAATATTGTCTTTGACATCTTTCCAGCCAATGCGAACCGCATCACCACGACGTAAGCCCGTATACAAAAGGACATCAATCCAGACACGTTCATGGGTACCATGGGACCATCTTTGATAATATTTCTCAACATCTTCTTCTGTCCAAACAGGAAAGCCGCTTTTATTTTTAAGAGGAGGTTTTTTGACGCCTAAAGCTGGATTATTTTCCAAAAGACCTTGATCAATTGCCCAATTAAAAAGTCCATTAAGGGCTTTCAGAAAGTTTCTAGCCATTGCTGGTGTTTCTTTGCGCCGTTCAACACCGGCTATGATATGTTTCTTTTCAATTGCTTGGTATGGAATATTTCCTATGGAGTCGCATATCTTCATAAGAATGTATTCTTTTTGTTTCTTTGTAGTATTAGAGTAGCTATGCCAATTAGAGCTGTTAAAGTATTGTTTAAGCAGCCATGCAAATGAACCTTCAACAAGTTTACCAGTTTTTGATTTAGGAAGTATAAGTCCTTGTAACTCGGCAAGTGCGCTTTTGTAGTTATCAACAAACTCTTGCGTTCCATAGGTACCGCGTATTCTAATGCGTTTGCCATGACCAATACGTACATACCATACAATTTTGCCATGTTGAGTAATTTGTTTAACGAGATGAGGAGGACGTGGTTTAGGCATGGTATTTTACATCTTAGAGAGTGCGGTTTCGTAATATTCATTCTTTGACAA
>NZ_JBHIRR010000013.1:0-42374 GCF_042197325.1 Bartonella sp. AA16NXGY
GAATTAAAAGACGTTCTTGAGAAAGTTTGCAAAAAAAGAGGCGTCCTATAGAGATAGGTTGAAAAATCCTATTCCCTAACTTTTATTTACGCGTCCCTCACTGTAAAAAATATATGGAAAATCAATAAATTATTTTGGATAAAAAAGAACATGGTGCCCAAAAGAGGACTCGAACCCCCACGCCTTACGGCACAGGTACCTGAAACCTGCGCGTCTACCAATTCCGCCATCTGGGCTTATAAAATTCATCTAAGCGCATGAAGCAACTCTGTCAATAAAATTATAGAATTTATTTTTTCAGCTTAAAACGATAGCATTGAACTTTTGAGGGAGATCATGATTTTAGAAGTTTAAGGTGTGAGGACTGTCTTTGATAAAATTGTTGAATCCGGATTAAATGTGTAAATAATAGGAATGCCGGTCGCTAATTCTTGAGATATAATTTCCTCACCGGAGAGACCTTCAAGCACCATAATAAGAGCACGAAGAGAATTTCCATGTGCTGCGATCAAAACAGTTTGGGAGCGCAAAATATAAGGCTGGATATGGTAAAGATAATAAGGCCAGATGCGTGCACCGGTATCGCGTAGGCTTTCTCCATTCGGCGGCGCAATCGTATAGGAGCGGCGCCACATTTGCACTTTCTCCTGCCCCCATTGTTGGCGTACTTCATCTTTATTTAAACCAGAAAGATCACCATAATTACGTTCATTTAATGCGGGATTTTTTATCACTTCTAAATCTGATTGTCCCATTTGCTCTAAAATGTGCTGAGCGGTTTTTTGAGCTCGCTGTAAGGCAGATGTATAAGCGATATCAAACCTCAAACCATATTCTTTCAGTTTTTTTCCTGCTGCTATCGCTTCTGCATGACCTTTTTCTGTTAAATCGGGATCTTTCCAACCGGTAAAAAGGTTTTTGAGATTCCATTCACTTTGTCCATGACGAATTAGTGTAAGTATGCGTCCCATTATAAATTGCCTCTATTCTATTGATTACTTAAAATTCATCGTTCAATCCCAAAACATCGAACATTGAATAAAGACCGCTTTCATGATTTTGTGCCCATAAAGCTGCTTTTAATGCGCCATTGGCAAAGATAGAGCGTTCTTGCGCTGTATGTGAAAGAACAATGCGCTCATTGGAACCAGCAAAAATGACACTGTGTTCTCCAACAACTGTCCCACCACGTGAACAGGAAAAGCCAATGGCGCCTTTTTTGCGTTTACCTATATGACCATTGCGTTCGTTGACACACACATTTTTAAGCATAACATTGCGGCCTTCAGCTGCTGCTTGGCCAAGAAGAAGGGCTGTTCCAGAAGGAGCATCAACTTTGTTAGCGTGATGCATTTCATAAACTTCGATATCAAAATCATCGGCTTCTAATGCTTTAGCGGCTTTCTTTACAAGGTTGGCTAAAAGATTTATTCCAAGGCTCATATTTCCGGATTTGACAATTGTTGTATATTTCGCAAAATCTGCAATTTTTTCTTCTTCTGTTTTGCTAAATCCTGTGGTGCCAATAATATGGACAAGGCTTTTTTGAGCAGCGTAGTTAGCATAAAGAATACTGGCTTCTGGTTGTGAAAAATCTAAAATACCTTCTGTATTAGAAAAGGCATTTTCGGGATTGTCAGTGATACTAATCCCAAGAGAATCTGAACCAATTAATGCACTGGCATCTTTTCCTACAAACGGTGAGCCTTTACGTACAAGAACAGCACAAAGTTCTACATCTCTCCTCTGCTGGATTGCTGTAATGAGTTCACGTCCCATTCTTCCATTTGCACCAACAACTGTAAGGCGCATTTTTATCTCCTTATAATACTTTACTGTGCAGTATAGGCAAATTCTTGCCTTCTTTCCAATGGTTCTTTTTCTTTATAGAAAAATTTTTTTCCTGCTTTAATTTATCTTGTTGTGCTGTAAAATACTGTTGTTTAGAGCAAGTGATATAAGATCTACAAATTTAAATAGAGATGTTTTTCGTTGAGTGTGTGATGAATATTCCTAAGTAAGGTTTGCTTATGACACCTAAAGGAGATTGTGTATTACTTTACGCTTTTGTTTCTTTCGTTCTTTAAGGGGGGAGCGTTCTTCATGCAAAACAAGATCTCCCAAACAAAATACACCTATGTTGTCAATTCATGCGCTTTTCTTAAAGAAATATTTATCAATTCTTCTAAACTTATTTTATGATAGTGCTCGTGAGTGGTATCACGAGAGAGTATCCATGAATAATATAACATCTATTCTGCACCACTATCTTTATGCTTCATAAATAGAGAAAATTAGCATTATCACGTTTTGTTAGCCTTTAATGTTTTAATAATTCTTGGCACTTAGGCATTTTCATTCTTTTCTTTAATATTCTTTCATTTACCAATTCTATTTGTGACGCATAAGAAAGCGATTTTGATTGTTTTAAATGTGATGAAGGTAATGAGAAAAAGGTATTTGGAATTGATGATTAAAGTAAAAAAACGATTATTTATCATTGTATATAAATATGTTATCCATAAATACAATCACGTAAAAAGGGGGTAAAACAAGGGGCTAACAAGAAGTTGGATTGTTTACACACGAGAGTTGGTCGGATTCTTCATCTTTTAGGAAAGTCAGTTAAAAAAATTGTTATGTTGTAAAAACGCATGATGAGGATTTTTTTATTATAGAGCAAATAGTATATATGTTATGCAATGCGTTTTTTCATATATTGGGGAGACTTGAGGATAACATGCGTTAAGTATTGTTATTTTATTTGCCTAGCTTCTAATGATGCTACAGCTCTTGTATTTAAAGAGAGTCGTTAAAATGCTTTCTTAAATATTTTTTATCCCTGTGCTAATCTTTTTTTGTGACACGATAAGAAAGTATTTTTTTTGATTCAATTATAATGGGTCTTATTCCCTGTTGAATACGATTATAAATCATTATATCGTTTATACGCATGCATAAAAGTTCATAAACCTATAAATATCCTTTAGATAAAATATCACTTTTATTTTTGTTTGTGAGAGAAGGCTAGAAATCAAGATCTGCATAGTGAGCACTTGCAACAATTCCGCGGACGCGATCTGTTAAAAGAGAACGAAAAGAAGGGCGTGATTTAATTCTCATATACCAGTCTTTGGCAGCAGGAGATTGTTCCCAGTCAATTTCCCCTAGAAAGTCAAGTACAGAAATAGAAGCTGCTGCTGCTAGATCTGCATAGGATAAGGCAGAACCGACTAAGCTATCGCGAGAGGCACAGAGCCAATTGAGATAGTTCATATGTGGTAAAATATTGGCACGTGCATTGCGTAAAATTTGTGAATTAGGAGCACCACCGCCGATGGCAAGTGGCATTTCACGTTTATGGATTCGTTCTCGTACGATATGGCGCGTTGCTTCATTTTCGAATTTATTTAAGAACCAGTCATTGAGACGGCGTACTTCCGCACGATCTAAAGGATTTTCTGGAAAGAGCTTATTTTCTTGTCGTAAACTTCCATGTGTTTCGTCTAAATATTCGCAGATAACAAGAGGACCTGATAATGGAACCTCGTGTTCATCGAGAAAAACAGGAACATGACCAGCGGGATTGAGGGCTAGAAATTCGTGTCTTCTTGCCCATTCATATTCTTCAATCAGTTGAGTGGTTACACCATATTCCCCAAGAATGAGGCGTATGAAGCGCGAGGCAGAGGATAGGGGAGAGTGAAAAAGTGTCAGCATAATTTACACTATCAAATAGAGTTGAAGAGAATTCTTTCAAGTAATCATTTTTATAAAGATGCTTGACTAGAAGTACAAGATCATTAGTAGCTGCTAGTAATTATAATTAATAAATTGTTAATGACTAGGAATTGTTCTCTTATGCGATGGTTTGCAAAATGGCAGCACGTAATTCTTCTAAACCGATAGCTTTTTCTGAAGAGGTTACAAGAAGCTCAGGATAAGCTGCTGGGCGTTTAAGAAGCTTTGTTTGTGTGCTCATAATTAATTTTTCCAAGGCATTTGATTTGATTTTATCGCTTTTTGTCAAAACAATGTGATAAGAAACAGCTGCTTTATCAAGGAGAGCAAGAACATCTTCATCATTATTTTTGATTCCGTGCCGTGAATCAATTAAGATATATACACGTTTTAACGTTGTGCGCCCCCGTAAATAGCTAAAAATCAAATTTGTCCACGCATCAACAAGATTTTTAGGAGCAGCAGCAAAACCATAACCAGGCATATCTACTAATGCTAGAGGGGGAAGGTCTCCTAGTTGCCCACTGAATCCATCGGGGATAAAATAATTAAGCTCTTGAGTCCGTCCTGGTGTATTTGAGGTACGTGCTAAGCTTTTTTTTTGGACGAGTGCGTTGATTAAAGATGATTTTCCAACATTGGAACGTCCTGCAAATGCAATTTCTGGTGGTCCTTCGGGGGGGAGAAAGCGTATTGCTGGTACACCACGAATAAAAATCCAATTGCGAGAAAAAATTCCAGAAAGGGAAGAATCTCTTGTCATTCATGCACTTCTTTTTTGGGTGATCTTCTCCAGATGGCTTTCAGATTATCAAAAAGCTCAATTTTAACTCCTTGGCGCTTCATCATGATACCTTGCTGAATGATTGATAATATATTGTTCCATGCCCAATAGATGACGAGACCAACAGGGAAAGAGGCGAGCATAAAAGTAAAGACAACAGGCATCCATGTGAATATCATCGCTTGGGTTTGGTCTTGAGGAGCGGGATTCATACGCATTTGTAAAAACATCGTTATTCCCATAATCAAAGGCCATGCACCAATCATAAGAAATGTTGGCGTTGTATATGGCAAGAGACCAAACAAGTTAAAAAGAGAAGTTGGATCGGGTGCCGCTAAATCTTTAATCCAGCCAAAGAAAGGGGCATGGCGCATTTCAATGGTGATATAGAGAACTTTATAAAGAGCAAAGAATATTGGGAATTGAACCAACATCGGCCAACAGCCTGCAAGGGGATTTATTTTTTCGGTTTTATATAGTTCTATTATTGCCTTTTGTTGTTTGGTTTGGTCATCGGGATACTTTTCTTTTATTTCTAGCAACCGCGGTTGTAAAAGCTTCATGCGTGCCATAGATTTATAAGATTTATTGGCTAGAGGGAAAAGAAGAGTTTTTAAGAGCACTGTGACAAGAAGGATGGCGATACCAAAATTCCCTGTTTGTTTATAAAGAATATCAATGAGGGAAAACATTGGTTTGGTGATGAAATCAAACCAGCCCCAATCAATTAAAAGAGCAAACTTTTTGATTTTTAGGTCATTTTGATAACTATTAATAATTTCAACTTGTTTTGCACCAGCAAAAAGACGATTTGTAACAGTTTTTGTTTCATTTGGGGCAATCGTTAAAAGCGACCCTAGCAAGTCAGACTGATAATGTGTTTGCAAACGATCAAAATAAATAAAACGGCTTGTATATTCTTTATTTTGCGGGGGAATAACTGCTACAGCCCAATATTTATCGGTAATACCAATCCAACCTCCTGTTACTTTGGAAAAAGTCACGCTCTTTTGCCCATTATCAGGATTTGGGTCAAGCTCTGCTAAGGTTTTATATTTTTCAGTTTTGAGCGAATCTCCAGCAATACCTATCATACCTTCATGAAGTAAATAGGTTGCATTTGTATGTTCTGGTGGTGCAGCACGTGCAACGCGGGCATAGGACGAGAGATGTATTGGTTGATCACTTTCATTGCTGATAGAATCCTCAATGGTAAACATGAAATGATCATCAACAGAAAGGGTCCGTCGGAAGATTTGTCCCTGTCCATTATTATAAATTAAAGTGATAGGTGTTGAAGGAGTCAGGATTGTATTGTTTCCCTCTACTTGCCATTTTGTATCCGATTGTGGCAAGGCTTTTGCTGGCAAAGACGCACTTGCAAAACCAAATTCAGCAAGGTAGGTCGTTTTGAAACCTTTAGGGTTTAGCAAATCGATTTCCGGTGATTTTTTATCGACTGTTAAACGATATTTTTTGAGGTGAAGATCATCAAATTGTGCACCAACAAGATTAATAGAGCCTTCCAGTTCATTGGTTTGGATCGCAATACGCTCTGTTTTGGCCAATACAGCTTTCCGGATTTCAGGTGTCATGGGCTGTTCGATGATAGATGTAGCTTGATACGTTGAGGTATCGTCAGAAAAATCTGTCGTGGTAGTAGAAAGGGCTGATTGTTGTTTTGACAATTGCTGTGCGATGACTTGTTGTTTTTGTAACTTTGCTTGTTTGGGAGCAACATGAAGAAATTGCCATGCGATGAGCACCACGAAAGATAAGCCAATAGCGATAAAGAAATTGCGATTATATTCCATCCGTACACCCTTGTTGTTGTTGCTGATGTTTTATTTTTGGTTTTATTCGCCGATTTAATTCACTAATCAAGGATGTAAAAGGTGCATGTAACACATCACGGTACGCTACAATGACATAGTCTGTTCCTGCTTCCATGTGGTTTGTTACACCAACTCTCACGGCCTCACGCAAGCGCCTTTTAATACGATTACGTTTCACAGCATTACCGTTTTTACGGGTAACAGTGAAGCCTACACGTGCAAAAAGAGAATCTTTTCTTTCTGTTGTTTGTTCACGAGATTTAACTTCGAGCAAAAATAAAGGACCACGTCGTTTTTCTCCTGTACGGACAGCCAAAAAGTCTGCTCTTTTGCGAATACGGCAGGGATGTTTTTTCTTCATAAAAGAATATTTCGCAATTTCATTAAATGCCTGCAAGCAGACATTGTAGGTTCATAATAAAAGTTTCACAACGAAGAAACGATGAGCAATCCTCAACGGTTGTGAAAATTTAAATGGTTAAGCAGAAAGCCGCTTACGTCCACGAGCACGTCTTGCAGCAATAATTTTACGTCCTCCAGCTGTGGCCATGCGTGCACGAAACCCATGGCGGCGTTTACGGACAAGTTTAGAGGGTTGGTAAGTACGTTTCATTTATTTAAATACCGCGGAGTGCGGCCCTTCTTAATCTTCGTTTTATGAGTAGTTATGCGCGAGATAAACAATTTTATCCTATCATACGGCTGTTAACCCATAAGGAAAAATATAAAAAAAGTCAATCTTAGATTGTTTTTCTCTCTCTTGAAAGAATACAAAACACCTTATAACTATCTGTAACGCTTTTTTACAATACTGTAGGAGTGTTAGAAAATAACGATTGAAGCTACAGAACATAAATAGCTAGGGCCTTAAAGAATTAAAGAAGGTGTGACTGATTACTGTATGCTCAATTTAAAATATCCTTTAAGATTAAGAGTTTTTTTCAGTTTTTGTTTTTACAAAATTTTTATCAGAATATTCATTAAAGTGGTTGTAGCACAAACGTGATTGATAGGATTTTATAGCAGATTTTATGTTTGAGCTTCTTTATTTTAAGGATGGTTTCATATTTTTAAAGAGATAAGAGATGTATACTTTATAATGCTGAGTAAAGTAGAAAATTATCAGGTGATGAACCTTGTAAGTATTTTTCGTTCTTATGCTTATATTTGCTGGTATTTTTATAGAGAGGAAAGAACATGAATCTTATCACAAGTGAGGCTGTCCGCAACGTATTACGTACAATCAAAGGACCAGATCTTGAAAGCGATATTGTGTCGTTGGGTCTTCTTTCAGAAATATTGATTGCTGATGGTAAGGTTTTCTTTTCCATTACAGTTCCTGATGGAGGTGTGCAAAAATGGGAATCATTGCGTCGTTCTGCTGAAAAGGTGGTATGTGCTTTGGAGGGAGTGAAATCTGCTGTTGTTACACTTACAGCAGAAAAAATAACAAAGACAGCACCTAGTCGAAGAGCAAATCTCTTACCGATCAAAATGCCCATAGAAGGTGTGCGGCATGTGATTGCTGTTGCTTCTGGAAAAGGAGGGGTCGGAAAATCTACGATGGCAATAAATATCGCCTTAGCTTTACAAGATTCTGGTTTCAAGACGGGGGTGATGGATGCTGATATTTATGGTCCTTCGTTGCCACGTTTGACAGGACTTGTTAATCAAAAACCACAGCTTATTGGAGAAAAAAAGATTCAACCTCTTGAAAAATTTGGACTTAAATTGATGTCGATGGGATTTTTGGTTGAGGAAGAAAAGCCGGTAGTATGGCGTGGTCCTATGGTTATGGCAGCTGTAACGCAATTGTTACGAGATGTTGTATGGGGGCCTCTGGACGTTTTAGTCGTTGATATGCCGCCCGGTACAGGGGATGCACAATTAACGCTTGCCCAACAGGTACAATTAACAGGTGCGTTGGTTGTCTCTACGCCCCAAGATCTTGCTTTAGTGGATGCACGTAAAGCAATAGAAATGTTCATGAAAGTTAATGTTCCTATTTTAGGACTCATTGAGAATATGAGTTATTTTATCGCTCCTGATACGGGAAAACGCTATGATATTTTTGGCTATGGTGGTGCACGGGCAGAAGCGGAACGTCGAGAAGTCCCTTTCTTAGCGGAAATACCGCTTGATGCAGCTTTACGATTTTCTTCAGATGAAGGAATCCCTATTTTTGTTGCTAAGCCTAGTGAAGAGCATGCTAAACTATATCGTAAAATTGTTGATCAAATAAAAAATCAACTCTTTTGAATGGGGGGGATGTTATAAGAGAGTTTATTAAAACACAATCATGAAAGACATAAAAATAGTCGCTTCTTTGTAAGAGGAAGTTTTAATGTGTGAATGGAGTATATAGGTTAAATAAACAAAAAATTATTCATGCGTTTGGATAACCTGAAGGGGAACAAAATTGAAGAGCTAGAGCTGTGAGGTAGAAAAAAATATTGGACTTGAGGCAAAAAGAAGAAGACCGAAAATAAAAATAATTTAGAAAAATTGTAAAAGGTTGTAAAAAATATTTTAATAATCAATTTTTTCATAAAAAAGCATTTTTTGATGTGAGTTTTCTTGATATACATCTTCAACATTTAGTTTTTTCTTATTGAGATGATAAAAATATTGGTCAAGTCTTTTTAGAAGCATTCATTTTTTGCAAAGTAGCTTCAAGAGCCATTGTTAAAGCATTCTTTCCCCCTTGTTGAGAAAAGTAATTTGACAAAAATTCATTTGTTCCACCCTTTGTTGAAAACTCTTTTTCAAGCAGTGCAAAATCGAGAGATACAGAACGATCCGTTGCTATAGTTTTACGCATTTCATCTGTAAGATTTCCAAACATCATGGTAAGGAATTCTGCTGATTGTTGTTTTTTTAACCCTTGTGTTATAAACCATTGATGGGCAGTTTTTATAAAATTAAAATATACTCCCATAAGTGAACCAGCTGTCATAAAAAGATTAAACTGCTCTTCCTTATCCAGCACCAATGTGCCCCCCAATGCATCAAATAAAGTGCGCAAAAAGGGATGATTGGGATAGATTGGTGTCAAATTTTTGCATTTTGCAACAAAAGGTAATGGAACAGCACGATAAACTTTATGATTAATCCACTCTTCTATTTCTGCTGCTTTTGCCATAGCAAGTACGGAAATAACCAGCTGTTCTGGACGAAAACAAAGAGAGCGCAAAACGTCTTCTGCAATTTGATTGGGCAAGCAAAGAAAAACACAATCACTAACATCGAGCAACGCTTGGTTATTTTCAGCAATCATAACTTTATCATAAGTGCGTGAAAGGCGCTTTGCTGTTTGTGCATTGCGAGGCGAAACAATAATGGAAGAAACATCAAAGTTGCTTGTCATTAAGCCATTCACCATTGAAGCACTGATTGTACCCGTTCCCAAAAAGCCAAGTCTCATTATCTATTTCTCAGTTTCATATTTTAAAAGGAATTTCAATCAACATCTCAGGTGTTTTAACTAACATAAACGCTAATTGAAGAAGCAACACATAACATAGCAAGAATAATCAAAACCAAATAGATTTTGGGCTTGTCAAAGAGAACGGCAAAAGCAGAAAACCAACCAACAACAGCTGCGGCTAATGCAAATAAAAAACCTGGTTTATTCATAAGCACAATATGCATTGCCATTAAACCACCAATAATTAGCGCTCCAAAAATGATGAGCAAACCTGTTGCAAACTTTTCATAATCATCCATATTTCGCTCCTTATAGCGCTCAATTATTACACACTTTTTAACGCATATGCACATAAAAACGAAATGTTTTTTATTGAATATGGTTAAAACGGGGGGTGCCGTTTATTGATCAGATGTAAAAAATGCAGGGATATGCTGTGGCCAACGCCAAGGTAAAATTGCAATTAAATCAAAGCGTACAGACAAAAGGGCATAATCTTTTTGCCGTGCGAGCCAAATATCGGCAGCTGCCTCAATTCGCTTTTCATTCATTCGGGAAACCGCTTCCATTGCTTCAGCCAACGTTGAACGTGCTTTAACTTCAACGATTAACACAAGATTTCCGCGTCGTGCAATTAAATCAATTTCTCCACATTTTGTTTTAAAACGCCTTTCGGCAATGTGAAACCCTTTGCAACGTAGCCACAAAGCTGCCAATTTTTCTGCACGAATCCCTCGATAAAAAGACTTTTGTCTGCGTTTTTTTTGTATCATTTTACGCATTTTTTAAAAAGATTAATCGCTGAAAAAGTTCCTGCTTTTTAAAACCGGTTTTTTTTGCAACAAAAGCTGCCGCTTGAGCAGCAGAATGTGTCCGTGCGCGTTCTAATAGCATTTCATCAATTTCTTGATCACTTATCACATTTAAAGAAGAAGATGATTCTCCAACAAGGACAACAATTTCCCCACGAATATGTGCTTGTTTTCTGTAATTTTCTAACAAATTTCCCAAATTGGAAACATCTACTGTTTCAAACTTTTTTGTTAATTCACGACAAATGGCAGCAGGTCGATCAGCCGAAAAAAGAGTGACCATATCCTGTAAAGTTTCAACAAGACGATGCGGTGATTCATAAAAAATCAAAGTTGCTGGAATCTCTTTTAATTGTTCCAACCGTTTTCGGCGCTGTAGCTTTCGTGCACTCAAAAAACCTGCAAAAAAAAAGCTATCAGTAGGAAGCCCTGTCGGTATAAGAGCGGCTAAAAGAGCGGATGCTCCAGGAATAGGAATAATTTTATGACCAGCTTTACGGGCCTCTTCCACCAATCGAAATCCAGGATCAGAAATAAGTGGTGTTCCGGCATCTGAAACAAGTGCTACTGTTTTGTTTTCTGCTAAAGCCGCTAAGAGCTTCGGACCCGCTTTTTGCGCATTATATTCATGATAGAGAAAAGGTTTTTTTTGAATACCGTAACGTTCCAACAAAACACGTGTTACTCGCGTATCCTCACACGCTAAAATATCAATTCCTGCAAGTACTTGCAAAGCACGAAGCGTAATATCTGCAAGATTTCCGATAGGTGTTGCCACAAGATAAAGCCCTGATTCTATAACGGGTGCAGAATAAGCATGCGCACCTATAAAATATGCTTTTTCACACATGCTCTTTTCTTTTCATTAAATTCTCCTCACCACAAGATTTTTATCCATACTCATAAGCCATTTTAGCTCATTTTTTACCAGCACATTTTTTATCATTACAAAGGCTTACCTTATTCGAATAATCGATTACACTACAATAAGATAATTTCATATTTAATATCTTAATTTAACATTATTATCTATTTTGATCCGCGTTATTTTTTCCAGTAAAACAAATTCCAAATGTAACCAATATTCTATCTACCCCATGATTTTCTATAAAGTTTTTCCTTCGAGAACCAAAAAACAATTTTACCCAATGTTATAATCTCATGCTTGTTTGTGCTCTTTTAAAAGCTAAGCTTTTTAGATTATTTCCATAACGCCGATTTTTCAAATATTCTATTGATATCCAAACTGTTTTTCTGAGCAAATGTAAACAGCCCCTTTTGAAACACATACAGTTAACTGGCAGCTGACTTGATCAAATATAAGCTCTTATCAGCAAAATACTTTATTTTTTCATATTCTCTACAGCTTTAACAGTATACAGTATAATGAGTACCTTAGAAAAGTTTAAGGCTAAATTTTATCTTAAACATTTGATTTATAATAGAAAATTTATTATTTTGCCTATTAATTAGGAGCTTTAAATATCGTAACATTATCTCAGCTCTTCTTATAGTCAATTAATCAAAATCATTTTTGTGCATCTTGAAACCTCCTTAAAACAAAGATTATCGCCTCATTGGAGATCGCAGAGAAAATAATGCTGTTAGCTTGTACTTTTTATTTCATAAATATGGAACTGTTCGTTCACAGGATTGCGTTATACCTTTTTCGGATAGTGTCGCAAAATTATTGTTTGATATGAGAGCTATCTCTTAAAAACAAGCCCATGACTGAACAACACAAGTCTGCTTTAATTTTGGATACCTTATTTTTTCTGAAGGATATGCTCCCATAAAAAAACGTAAGTAATAAAAGCGGGGACAATACGTTATCTCTTCTTTTTAGAGGATATTGTGATGCTTTTGAAAGTTTTAAAACCGAATGGACAGATGATAGTAAAGAGGAAAACAGTTTTTTCCTTTCAGATTTGATGTTCTTGCTAAATGAAGCTGTATTTTCGTTTCAGAGATTACTCAAATAGAATATGCAATATTTTTGCTCTAGCTACAAAAGCTGGAACGGCGTGCAGAGCTTTCATTCACCTTAATCTTTCTTTTAAATATACCACTTGTGTTCAATTTGGATGTTGATTTACAAGCAATAGCGAAAGCACAAGCTTTATAAAAAAAACAACTCTATAAAACGCGTCATAGAGTGGTCATGAAAGCTATTTTGTTTTTTATCAGGTGTTTTGCTAATAGCGATAGTCTCCATGGCTTGGCATCTGCTTATTCTTACGGTATTTGTACACATTCATTGCAGTATATTGGTAAGGTTAGATGCAAGGCGATTATCCTTGATGCAAAAATAAAAGGTTAATGTGAGATTAAAGATTTTTTCGTGTCATTATCAGTAGAAACATTATAAAGGGCTTGAACAAGCATGCTCTTTATCTCTTTATCTCACAATGTTTTTTCTACATTCATTCGTGGTTTTTCTTGAGTGAGCATTACTTGGCAAGTGTAGGAGAAAAAATAAACTTGAATTGTACCTCCGTAGGTTTTGCTCTTGGCTAGTTAAAACGACTGATGTTTCTTATGAGAGGGCTAAAAGCATTTTGGATCATATGGGAGAGGGGGTAAAGTAGAACGGGCTTATTTTCCTTCAGGTTTTCGAGAACCGCGGCTGTTCCTTTATCGCAGAATTGTCAAGAATATATTTATTATTGTTTTGTCATTTAAATAAAAAAATTTTGATAAAAATATGTTATGTTTTTCTATTGAAAAAATTCATGCGGTGAAGAGAGTATTTTATATGAGAATAGAGTTCTTTTTACATTGTGAAAGAACGTATGCAGGAAGGTGATTGATAGATTTCTGATCTGAGGGAAATATTTTTATCCATTGCGTTTTGTATATTTCAATTTTAGGAAAATGAACAATGATTATACATTGGGGAATTACATATTGGGATAGAAGGGGCCCTCATTGCCTTGCGGACAGATCCAAGTGATATTTTGGTTTGGATCTTTGATATCGCATGTTTTACAATGTATGCAATTTGAAGCGTTTATCATATAAGTCAGATGATCATTATCCTCTAGCCACTCGTAGACAGCGGCGGGACAATAGCGTGTAGAGGGTCCTCCATAGATTGCATATTCAGAGTCCTTTTGCTTTTTTAATGAGGCTATTTTTAAATGACAAGGTTGATTTTCTTCATGATGCGTATTGGAAAGGGCAACACTTGAAAGGCGATCAAAGGTTACAACGCCATCTGGTTTTGGGTAAGAAATGGGTTGAAATTTTTCTGCTGGTTCAAGGCATGCATAATCTTCCTTTCCGTGGGAGAGTGTTTTAAATAAGGAAAATCCGAACAGTTGTTGCCACCACATATCAAAACCAGCAAGTTTAATTCCATATTTTGTCCCATATTTTGCCCAGAGCGGTTTGGCATTTCGCACTTTATAAAGATCTTTGCCAATGAGCCCTTTTCGCCACTGTTCTTCGATTTCTTTAACCTCATCATGGGCACGCCCTTGTGCAAGAGCGGTAGCCATTTTATCGGCAGCTAATATGCCAGATAAGATGGCATTGTGTGATCCTTTGATACGAGGAACATTGACAAATCCAGCAGAGCAGCCAATAAGCGCCCCACCAGGAAAGGTGAGTTTTGGTACAGATTGCCAACCTCCTTCGCTGATAACACGTGCACCATAGGAAAGACGTTTTGCGCCTTTAAAGATTTTATAGAGTTTTGGATGTGTTTTAAAACGTTGAAATTCTTCAAAGGGAGAAAGATAAGGATTTTTGTAATCTAAGTGCACAACAAAACCGACAGAAATGATATTGTTTTCTTGGTGATAAATAAAGCCACCGCCACCGGTATTATTGTCTAGGGGCCAACCAGTGAAATGTTGTACTAAACCGCGTTGGTGTTTGTTGGGGGCAATTTCCCAGAGCTCCTTGAGACCAAGACCAAATTTTTGTGGTTCTCGATTTTTGCTAAGATTAAAATGTTGTATCAGTTGTTTTGCAATTGAGCCGCGTGCTCCTTCCGCAATCAGAGTATATTTTGCTAATAAAGCCATCCCAGGCATATAATTTTTTCCAGGGGTTCCATCTTTGTTAAGCCCCATATCACCGGTGAGAACACCAATGATAGCTCCGTTATCTTTTTGGATGATGGGTTCTGTTGCTGCAAAACCAGGATAGATTTCAACACCCAACGCTTCAGCTTTTTTGCTTAGCCAGCGGCAGACGCTCCCAAGCGAAACGATATAACATCCGTTATTTGATAAGATTTTAGGGTGCAAAATATTGGGAAATACTGTGGACTTTTGAGGCTTTAGAAAAAAAAATTGGTCTTGTGTGACAGGGGTTGTGAAGGGATGGTCGTTATCATTTCGCCATTCTGGTAAGAGTGTGTCGATACCAATGGGGTCAACAACTGCGCCAGAGAGAATATGTGCACCAACTTCGGTTCCTTTTTCAACAATTGTGACAGAAAGCTCAGGATTAATTTGTTTAAAACGAATTGCGGCAGAAAGCCCTGCAGGTCCTGCTCCGACAATGACTATGTCAAACTCCATACTTTCACGTTGGTCATGCAGAGGTGCTTTCATGGCTTATAAAGCTTTCTCCAATTCTGGAATAATTTGGTGGAGATCACCTACAAGGGTGTAATCGGCAATTTGCATGATGGGAGCTTCTTCATCTTTATTAATGGCAACAATAATTTGTGCATCCATTATACCGGCTACATGCTGGATTGCACCGGAAATGCCAACGGCGATATAGAGTTCAGGGGCAACGACTTTTCCTGTTTGTCCAATTTGCCAATCATTGGGAGCATAGCCTGCATCCACTGCTGCGCGGCTGGCACCTAAAGCAGCATTTAATTTGTTTGCAAGAGGAAGAAGCAGGGCCATAAATTTCTCTTGAGAACCAAGACCACGCCCGCCTGATATAATAACACGTGCTGAGGTGAGCTCAGGACGATCACTTTTGTTTGTCTCTGCTTTTACGAAAGAAGAAAGATTTGGATTGGGAGCTGGTGTTATTGTTTTAATGGGAGCAGAATTATTTTGGGAAGGCGTTGGGGTGAAAGAAGCGGTGCGAACTGTTATAATCTTTTTATAATCATTGGTGCGTACAGTTTCAAATGCATTGCCTGCATAAATTGGTCGTTTGAAGGTATTGGGTGAAAGAATGGCGGTAATATCTGAAATTTGCATAAGATCAAGAAGAGCTGCTACGCGCGGCATCACATTTTTCCCAGTACTGCTGGATGCTGCCATGATCACATCATAATCCTTTGCTAACATGAGAATTGTATCTGACATAGGCTCGGCAAGTTGATGGGCTAAATAGTCTGCTTTTGCAATAAGAACTTGCCGCACACCATTAAGTTTAGCACTATTTTCCGCTATCGTTTGAATTTTTTCTCCGCAAATCAGAATATCGATATCATTACTGAGTACGCGTGCAGCGGTGAGTGCTTTTGCTGTTTCTTCTGTATTATGATCGGCCAATAAAAGAATTGCCATAAGTTTTTGCCCTTTTATGTGAGTGTTGCTTTTACTCTAGTGGTGAGAATATTAAATGCAGTTCTTCTGTTTTAAGGCTCTGACAAGTTCTACTACATTTGCCACTTTTATACCGGATTGACGGGGTTTTGGCTCTTCAACGCTTAAAATTATTAAGCGTGCTTTCGTATCGACGCCAAGATCAGTAAGAGATTTTTGTTCAATGATTTTCTTTTTTGCTTTCATGATATTGGGGAGAGAGGTGTAACGCGGTTCATTGAGCCGTAGATCGGCGGTCATAACCATGGGAAGGGGAAGACAAAGGGTTTGTGTTCCATTATCAACTTCACGAGTAACTGTAGCATGCCCATTTTCTATGTTAAGATGTGAGGCAAAAGTTGCTTGTCCCCACCCAAGAAGAGCAGCGAGCATTTGTCCTGTTTGGTTGCTATCGTCATCAATTGCTTGTTTTCCTAAAAAGACCATGTCGGGTTTTTCTTCATCAACAATGGTTTTGAGAATCTTAGCAATTGCTAAGGGTTCAAGTGTTTGATCCGTTGTGACAAGAAGTGCGCGATCAGCTCCCATTGCAAGTCCTGTTCGTAGAGTTTCTTGAGCTGCTTCTGGGCCAATTGAAACAAGAAGAACTTCTGAAATTTTACCGGATTCTTTTTGGCGAATGGCCTCCTCCACGGCTATCTCATCAAAAGGATTCATAGACATTTTTACGTGAGACAGATCAACGCCTGTACTATCCGGTTTGACGCGTATCTTGATGTTATAATCAACAACACGTTTGACAGCGACAATTATCTTCATAATGATCCTCTTTGTTTGTATGTTACAAGTTTATAGCAATACTCATAAGAAACCAAATTGTTTAGAATGAAGTCTCAATTTATAACTTGTGTTCTCTTTCGTATAAGCTTTTTTATGTTTACTTGTACTTTCTCGTCGTCATTTTCAATCTTCATATTTTTGCATTGCCATAATTGCCTTATTTGCTTGAATAAAAAGTAAAAAAATCAAACTGTCTTGTGAGAATATTCTTTTTTAGTTTCTTATGCTTTGTTTATGATGGTGCAATAGGTCCTTTATGCAATGAAAAATTAAGTGAAAAAGATAAAAATGGGGGAATGATTTTGCTCTTCAAATCTTGAAGACAGAAAAATTAAAGATCTTTCTTTCAAATATTTTAGATAAAGATTGGGGAAAATATTTCTAACAAAAAAGTTTTTGGAAGTTCTTAAAGCTCTATTTACTAAAATAGAGCACACTTTCTCATCATTTGTTGCGATTCTTTTCAAAAAGGTTAATGAGGGGTAGGCGTTTGTGAATACGAAGGGTCATACGATCGACCAGGCGACCAAACAGGTTAGGAACGATAAAGTCTTTTCTTTTGTTGAACAGAAAGAGAGAATGGATACTTCTGTAGAAGTAACGATGTCGGATATTGCTCAAAAATTACGCACCGTTTATGCGCAAATGCAAATGAAGCATTCGCCTCGTTCTTTAATGCAGCAGAATTCGGTAGAAGAGCATTTTAAATCTTACTTAGATGATATTAGTCGGGCCATTTTGGCTGAACATTATATACGTCGTCAAAGAGAAAAAAAGCTTTTCCAGTCTTTAGAGCAGATTAAAACAATTGTTCAAAGTTTGCAGAGTGAAAAAAAAAGCTTAGAAGAAGCAGCGGTAACACGACGGGTGTCTCGTTCAAAATCACCTGATTCTGTTGTACAAAAACTTGCTCACATGGAATGTGAGGGAAATCAAGAACGCTTATTACTTCAAAAGGTGCAAAATTATTCGAAAGAAAACAGCATAATTTCACTCCAAACAAATGTTGAAAATACGTTGCAGCAAGAAAATAGAAGCCCTTTGCCCAGTGATGCTCTGCAATCTTCTTTTAAAAAGGTTGAGGGAGTAGTGAAGCATGCTGTGATAAAAGAAAAGGGGATGATGGGTGCTCAGGCATCTAATCATTGCATTGAGAATGATTTTTCTTCTTTAAGGACGCAGTCTCGGGAACATGTGTCGTTTTTATCTTATTTGCTAAAAAAAGGTGTTCTTTGTTTTTTAACCGTTGCATTTGTGGTAGCGATAACGTTATGTTTTTATAGCTTTTTAAAAGGAGCTCGTTTTTTTTAATTTTTATGATGTTGATGTTAATAGATGTGAAATGTATTGCGCATTCGTGTTTGTGCGGAAGCTATAGCAACTAAAATTATCCTTTTAAACACGCAACAGAGATTATTGGAAAAGAGGATAATTGGAGAAGGATTCTCTAATTGTAAAAAAACCTCAAATTATCTTGAAGGTTCTGTAAGTGAGTATTTATTTACCAATTGCTGAAATGTCACTCAATATGCTGATCTTGATTGGTATGGGAGTCGTTGCTGGTTTTTTTTCAGGACTTTTTGGAATCGGTGGTGGGTTTCTTATCACGCCGTTATTGATTTTTTATAATATTCCTCCTGCTATTGCTGTTGGAACAGGTGCTAACCAGATGATTGCTTCATCTGTAACAGGAGCAATTACACATTTTAGAAGACGTACGCTCGATATTAAACTTGGTATTCTTTTGGCGATTGGAGGAGGGATTGGTTCTTTAATCGGGATTCAGGTTTTCTCTGTTTTGAAAAAGTTAGGTCAATTAGACTTAATGATTTCGCTTCTTTATGTGATTCTTCTTGGAAGTGTAGGAAGCTTGATGATCGTTGAAAGTTGGTATGATATGATGCGCAAGCGTAAGGCAGGAAAAGCCAATATTCGTCTTGCTGGTCGACATAATTGGATTCATCGCTTACCCTTAAAAATGCGTTTTCGGACATCTATGATATATGTTAGCATTATTCCAGTTTTAGGGATTGGTCTCATTGTGGGGTTGTTGTCTTCTATTATGGGAATTGGTGGGGGGTTCTTTATGATACCAGCATTGATTTATCTTCTGCGTGTTCCAACCAGTGTGGTGATTGGGACTTCACTTTTTCAGATTACATTTGTGTCTTCTTTCACGACAGTTTTGCAAAGTATGACTAATCAGTCCGTTGATATTGTCTTGGCTTTTTTGTTAATGCTTGGAGGAAGTATTGGTGCGCAATATGGAACACGGGTTGGACGGAAGTTAAAGGCTGAACAATTGCGTATGGCACTTGCATTTTTAGTGTTGATTGTGTGTATGCGTCTTGCTTTTCAATTATTTATACGCCCTGATAATCTTTTCTCTCTGGATATTCTTATGAGATAAAAATGGGTAGATTATTTTCTTTATACATCATTACAGGTTGCTTTTGTTTTATTTCTTTTTCTACATGGTCACATGTTGGGACGCCAGCTACATTCATTGATCAAGTTGACCACGAAACTGTCCAAATTATTGTAACAACGAATACGATTACTGTGGATGCAAATTTTGCTGGTCGTGATCTTTATATTGCTGGTGTTTTAGAAAATATTGATCCGTTATATTCTCGACAGAACCGTTATGATATTGTTGTAAGCTTAGAGGGACAAGATCGGACAATGGTGATGCGAGAAAAAAAACGCAATGCCGGTGTATGGGTCAATACAGATTCTCTTATTTTTAAAAAGGTTCCTCTTTTTTACTCTATGGTCACAACACGTGAAATTGACGATATTACGAGCATTGAAGATTATAAACGCTTAGGGTTAGGATTACTCTATTTGCCATTGCAGACGGATGAACAAGATCAGAAAAAAATACAAACCTTTCGCGATGAACTTATAAAATTGCAAAAAGCTAAAAGCCTTTATTATGAGGAAGTGGGTGGGGTTCGTTTTGGTTCTGACACACTTTTCACAGCGCATTTTCGTTTGCCAGCAAATATCCCGGTTGGACATTATAAAGTTCGTGCTTATCTTTTTCGTGATGGACAGTTTATTGATAGTGCAACAACGACTCTTGAAATTGTTAAAGCACATATCACCTATACAATTTTTTATGCAGCGCACAAGTATCGTTTTTTATACGGTATTGTTGCAGTGATTATTGCTATTACTACAGGATTTTTGTGTCGTTTGATTTTTCGAAAAGATTAACGCAAGGAAAATGTTAAGGCTTTTATTTTTTATGAAAAATTCGTAAGATAAGAAAAATAGGCACAACAACAATAGCTCCTGTCATAGTTATATGGAAGAAATTTGTAAGCGTTATAAATCCTGCTTCCCATAGTGATTGAAAAAAATCGACTATTTTTTGTATGAGGTTTCGAGGTGTCCATCCCAAAAAATTCATTACGATACCAATGAAGAATGAAAGGATAAGCAATTTTAGACTAACGCGGCGTGATTTTCCTCCAAGAAACGCATGAAAAGAATCTAATAATTTTTTTTTTCGCTTCATTTTAATATACTTTCAAAGATCGTGTTTTTTATTGTATTATCATGGTACAGCGATGTTATTATCATAAAGGAAAAACATTTTTTTATTTTTTCTTACTTTTTGAGTTTATCACCTTAGTCTGGTTAACGGTGCTGGTTTTTGAAATATACACATGTTTTATTGCATTTTTTGCGATATTTTCATGGCGCTTCTTTTATTAAATGAAGGGATATCCTTTCGTCTCGAGAATTTGTAGAGAAATTTTATAACGTTTCAGCATTTCTGATCAGAGTGAGAGTTCTAGTATATTGAAGATTTTGTAACGAACTTATTATTGTCGTGTATAGAAATAATATTTCAAGACAGTTTACTTAAAAAAAGACTATCTATTCTAATAAGGGTATGCTTATATAGGTATTATATTTAGATATTTCAACCTTAGTGCATTGAAAAGATCTTTTTTTCTGAAAAAATGTAAGCAATGAATTGAGTGTTGTTAAAGGAGCAAAGATATTAAAAATACGATGTGGAAAAAAGTTTTGTTATGTGTGGGTGCGTAAAGGAATATCAGGGGGAGCCTATGCTCCTTTTATTTAGAAATAAAATATAATTTAAAAGCTGTTATTTGGCAGAGGATTATGGAAAAATTCAAAATTCCTCTTGTAGGGGGAGGAGATCATGTCGGTTGATGGGTGAATTTTCCTGTTTTGTTAAAATGTCAAATTGTTAGTAGAGCTCTTTGTTATTAAGGCGCTTAAGCTAACAAAGAAGAGTCTTTTGATGGCATAAAAAGGCGAGAGGAAAGAAGAGACAAGCTTACCCGACAAAAGAGAGAAAATAGTGGTTTTATAGTCTTCAATCGTAGGCGTTATGACATCATGAATAGGCTCTGTTATGGGGAGCATTCATTGTATGTCAGAGTGTTTGTTGTTGCATGTTTTGGTTTGTCTTGGCTTATAGCCATGGGTAGAAGTCCGTGGTTGGTAAGTGGTGTTGTTTGAAGGTTTTAATAATACTTTGTTTGAGGCGCTTATGGATCATCTAACCTTATTATTAAGCATGTGCTTGTTGTGTGGGAAATTTATATAGTAAACTTTAAAAGGAAAAGTCTATGAACTTGAAGAAAAAAATATTACAAAATAGCAGCTCTCTTGTTTCTGCTTTTATAGCTTTGGCGATGGTTGCACAACAAGTTTCAGCAAAAACACCCGCTGATACCCTTGTGATGGCTTGGAATCTTGATGCAATTAGTACATTTGATCCGGCACAACTTAATGATGTTTATGGAAGTGAAATTGTTCGCAATGTTTGTGATAATTTGGTCAGTACTGCGACAGATGATCCTGCTAAAATGGTTCCCGCTTTAGCAACACATTGGGATGTTTCAGGTGATGATCACAGTACGGTGATTACTTTTCATTTACGTGATGGTTTGAAGTTTAATGATGGTCGATCAGCCAATGCCAATGATCTTCTTTGGGGTATGAAGCGGATTGTCAAATTGAAGATGGGTAATGCGGCAATTTTTAATGAATATGGAATTGCAGAGCAAAATGTTGATGATGCTTTGCAAGCCCCAGATAAGAAAACAGTGGTGATGAAATTTGATAAGCCTTATCCAGCAGAGCTCATTCTTAATAATATTGTTGCAAGTCCGGCAACAGCTTTGCTTGATCGTCAGACAATTATGAAGCATGAAAAAGATGGCGATTTTGGAAATCAGTATTTGAAAAGTCATGCTGCTTGTGTTGGTCCTTATCAGTTAAAAAGTTGGCGCTCTGGAGAAGCTCTTTTGTTGCGTGCAAGCTCTCACTATTGGGGACAAGCGCCTAAACTGAAGCAGATTTTAATTCGCCATGTTGCAGAGCCCGGAACACAACGTTTGTTGTTGCAAAAGCACGATATTGATGTTGCTCGTGATTTGACACCTGAAGATCTTGCAGATCTGCAAAAAACAACAGATGTTAAAATCGAAGAAGTGTTAGAACCATCTATGATGTACTGGGGATTTAACATGACAAATCCTATTTTTGCTAAGGAAAAAGTGCGTTTGGCGATGCGTTATCTCATAGATTATGAAGGTCTTGGCAAGAAGCTTCTCAAAGGTGTTGGTGTTCCACGGGCCAGTTTTATTCCTCTTGGCAACTTTGGGGCTTTAGATGAAAAAGAAGGGCAACCCTTTAAACTTGATATTGCAAAAGCCAAGCAGCTTTTAGCAGAAGCTGGTTATCCGAATGGATTTGAGGCAAATTTTCTCGTATCAAATGCTCCTTATAGGGTGTTAGTTGCTCAGTCACTCCAAGATAGTGCCGCAAAGGCGGGGGTGCGTCTTAAAATTGAACGGATGGCCGGTACACAGTTGTTTTCTAAACTTTATGCCCGGGCTTTTGATACGATTTTTGTCGGATGGAATAATGATTCTGCGGATCCTCATACCATGGCTTCACGTCTTGTTTATAATCCAGATAATCGGCTTGAGGCAAAAAATACCGCCTATCCTAGTTGGCAATATGGGTATTTGGATGAAACGATGAATCAAAAGGTTCAGGATGCATTGTTTCAAAAAGATCCGCAAAAACGGGCACAACTCTATGCTGATTTACAACGTGAATTGATGCAAAAAGGACCTTATGCGTTTATCTTTCAGAAATATACTGTTATCGCGATGACCCCTGATATCAAAAAGTGGGTTTGGAATAGTGCGCCACATATTTTTTATAGTAAAATTGAAAAATAAGAGTGTCTTCAATGCTGTTCAATAGATAAAGGGCATCGTCATGATATATTCGGCGTATTGTATAAATTTTCAAGTTTTGCAATGCGTCGAAGATCATAGGTAATGCGTGATATATTGTTGAATGTCTTTTCAAGACATTCGTTTAAAGATATTTTTCATTCTCATTAGAGGTGTATTTAAGTGGATGTTAAGATCGATATTTCAATTTTTCTGAATTAGAAAGTGGTCAATTTATTTGTTAAAAAACTGAGAGTAACATAAAAAAACTAAGTGTAACAAATATCGCGGAATTTAGTGGTGCTAAAGGTGCAAAGGTTTTGCGATGTTGAAGGAAAGTTTTGTTATGGGGGTACACAAGGGATATCAGTTTTTTATGGTGTTTATATTTTCTTTTGCTTTGAAAGATGATGAGATGTCATTTGGAGGGTGTTGTTTTACGGGGAGTGATGAAAAAATTAAATTTTCTTTTGAAGAAGGAATAAAAGTCGTTGCATTTGGCAAACTAACGAATTTTTCTGTTTTATCAAATCGTCAAATTGTTATGAAGGCTCGTTGTTATTAAGGTACTTGAGCTAAAAGGGGTAGTGCTTTGATGGTATAGAAAACGCCGGAAGAAATACGAGACAAGCTTGCTTAACAAGATAGAAAAAATACAGGTTTTATAGTCTTCAATAGTAGGCGTTATGATATCGTGATTAAGCTCTGTTGTTGGTGAGCATTCATTGTATATTAGAGTGTTTTCCTTTGTATGTTTTAGTTTGGCTTATAAGTGTAGACAAGAGGAGTCATTGGCAAGAGGTGCTTGTTCTTGAAGATTTTAAAGTTTGGTCTTTAGGAGCCTATCGTTCGTCTAAACTTAAATTAAGCACGTTTTGCTGCATGGAGAATTTATACAATAAACGTTAAAAGGAAAATTCTATGAACGTGAAAAGAAAAATATTGAAAAAGGGCAGTTCTTTTGTTTCTGCTGTTCTTGCAATGGGGATGTTTGTGCAACAAGTTTCAGCAAAAACACCCGCCGATACGCTTGTGATGGCTTGGAATCTCGATCCAATAAATACATTTGACCCTGCACAACTCAATGACCGTTATGGAATTGAAGTGGTTAACAATATTTGTGATAATTTAGTCGTTTCTGCTACAGATGATGCGGCTAAAATGGTTCCCTCGTTAGCGAAGAGCTGGGATGTTTCAAGTGATGATCAGAGTACGGTGATTACTTTTCACTTGCGTGATGGTTTAAAGTTTTATGATGGTCGTCCTGCGAATGCCAATGATCTTGTTTGGGGTATGAAGCGGGTTGTCAAATTGAAATTGTCTAATGCAGCAACATTTAATGAATATGGGATTACAGAACAAAACGTTGATGAGGCTTTTCAAGCACCGGATGACAAAACGGTGGTGATGAAATTTGATAAACCTTATCCAGCAGAGCTCATTCTTAGCAATATTTCCACTAATCGCACTGCTGCCTTGCTGGATCGTGAGACACTCATGAAAAACGAACAAGATGGTGATATGGGAAACCGATATTTGGCCAGTCATTCTGCTTGTGTTGGTCCTTATCAGCTAGAGAGTTGGCGCCCTGGAGAAGGAATTTTGTTGCGTGCAAGCTCCAATTATTGGGGGGAGGCGCCTAAATTGAAGAAGATTTTAATTCGCCATGTTGCGGAACCTGGAACACAACGTTTATTGTTGCAAAAACACGATATCGATGTTGCACGTAATCTGATGCCAGAGGATTTGGCAGATCTCCAAGCAACAACGGATATTAAAGTTGAAAAAGTTTTGGCGCCCTCCATGATCATATGGGGATTTAATGCGACAAATCCAATTTTTGCCAATGAAAAAGTGCGTTTGGCGATGCGCTATCTTATTGACTATGAAGGACTCGGTAAGACTCTTCTCAAAGATGTTGGTATTCCACGTGCAAGTTTTATTCCTCTTGGTAACCTTGGAGCTTTGGATGAAAAAGAGGGACAACCCTTTAAACTTGATCTCCAAAAAGCAAAGCAACTTTTAACGGAAGCCGGTTATCCGGATGGTTTTGAGGCCAGTATTTTTGCCGGTGCCTCTCCTTATCCTTTTGCTTTGCCTATTGCTCAGTCTCTCCAAGACAATGCAAAAAAGGTGGGGGTACGTTTTAAAATTGAACGCTTCGTAGGCACGCAGTTATTTTCAAAACTATCTGCACGTACTTTTGATACAATTTTTTTCGGATGGAATAATGATTCTGCGGATCCTCATACAATGGCTTCACGTCTTATTTATAATCCAGATAATCGGCTTGAGGCTAAAAATACAGGCTATGCGAGTTGGTGCCATGGGTATTTGGATGAAACTATGAATCAAAAGGTTCAAGATGCATTGTTTCAAAAAGATCCCAAAAAACGGGCGCAAATGTATGCTGATTTACAACGTGATTTTATGCAGAAAGGGCCTTATGCTTTTATCTATCAGACATATGTTTCTGTAGCGATGACACCTGATGTCAAAAAATGGGTTTGGAATAGTGCACCACGTATTTTTTATAGTGCAATTGAAAAATAAAAAGGTATCAGGTTTATAAAATATAAAAAAACATGGTCATGATATATTTGATGTATTGCAAAGCTCTTTAATACTTTGCAATACGTTGAATTCTATCGGGAATGGATTACCATGTTGTGTAGAGAATTTTGTTTCAAAACATTCTATTGGGAAGAGAGGTTATTTATTTCGATAAATTCTACGTATATAGATATTAATATTTGATATTTCAATTTATATGTATAAAAAGTAATAAATTTGTTTGTTGCAAAAGACAGGTGTAACGAATAAAGCAAAATTTAGTGTTTCTGAAAAAATGGGGACTTTATAAAATGTTTTGGTGAGAAAAACTGTTGTATGCGGGTACGTGGGGAAACATCAAGCTACTCTTCTCATACCTCAGGTTACATTCCTTATGACTTAAAATATGATAATCTATAGGTTCGAAGCTGTTATTTGATACGGAGTTATAATAAAGTTCGAATTTTCTTCTGAAGAAGGGTGAAAATGGTTACGAAAAAATTTATTCAGGATCATCAAAATATCAAATTGTTTTGAGGCTTTTGAAGCAATTAGAGTAGCGCTTTGATGATACTTTTTAGAAAATCGCAAGAAGAAACTTGAAAAAGAAATCTTTTTAATGAAACAAGGAAGGATTTTGGTCTGATATGCTCTGAATTATAAGTGCCGTGATGTCGTGTGCTATCGTGCGTGATAGCTTCATTTTAATCAGATCGTTTTGCGTTGCATATGTTCGTTTGTTCTATACGTATTTGGGAGGGAAGGAGCTTTTGAAAAGTGGCTGCTGCTTTTAGAGATTTTGATATTTTACCTCTAGGAGGCGTGTTTTCTAAGCATGATCTTATCATTTTTGCATGTTGTCACATGAGAAGTTATACAATAACCTTAAATCTTAAAAGGAAAATTCTATGAACGGGAAAAGAAAAATATTGAAAAAGGGCAGTTCTTTTGTTTCTGCTGTTCTTGCAATGGGGATGTTTGTGCAACAAGTTTCAGCGAAAACACCTGCCGATACGCTTGTGATGGCTTGGAATCTTGATACAATAAGTACATTTGATCCCGCACAAATCAATGACCGTTATGGTAATGAAGTTCTTGTTAATGTTTGTGATAATTTAGTCGTTTCTGCTACAGATGATGCTGCTAAAATGGTTCCTTCTTTAGCGAAGAGTTGGGATGTTTCAAGTGATGATCAGAGTACGGTGATTACTTTTCACTTGCGTGATGGTTTAAAGTTCAATGATGGTCGTCCTGCGAATGCTAATGATCTTATTTGGAGCATGAAGCGGGTTGTTCAATTGAAGATGGCTACTGCGGCGACATTTAATGAATATGGGATTACAGAACAAAACGTTGATGAGGCTTTTCAAGCACCGGACGACAAAACGGTTGTGATGAAATTTGATAAACCTTATCCAGCAGAGCTCATTCTTAGCCATTTTGCCACTAGTCGTACTCTTGCTTTGCTTGATCGTGAGACACTCATGAAACACGAAAAAAATGGTGATATGGGAAACCGGTATTTGGCAAGCCATTCTGCTTGCGTTGGTCCTTATCAGCTAGAGAGTTGGCGCCCTGGAGAAGGAATTTTGTTGCGTGCAAGCTCCAATTATTGGGGGGAGGCGCCTAAATTGAAGAAGATTTTAATTCGCCATGTTGCGGAACCTGGAACACAACGTTTATTGTTGCAAAAACACGATATCGATGTTGCACGTAATCTGATGCCAGAGGATTTGGCAGATCTCCAAGCAACAACGGATATTAAAGTTGAAAGAGTGTTAGAGCCATCCGTGATCATATGGGGGTTCAATGTGACAAACCCTATTTTTGCCAATGAAAAAGTGCGTTTAGCGATGCGCTATCTTATTGACTATGAAGGACTTGGTAAGACTCTTCTCAAAGATGTTGGTATTCCACGTGCAAGTTTTATTCCTCTTGGTAATCTTGGAGCTTTGGATGAAAAAGAGGGACAACCCTTTAAACTTGATCTCCAAAAAGCAAAGCAACTTTTAACAGAGGCAGGTTATCCGGATGGTTTTGAGGCCAGTATTTTTGCCGGTGCCTCTCCTTATCCTTTTGCTTTGCCTATTGCTCAGTCTCTCCAAGACAATGCAAAAAAGGTGGGGGTACGTTTTAAAATTGAACGCTTCGTAGGCACGCAGTTATTTTCAAAACTATCTGCACGTACTTTTGATACAATTTTTTTCGGATGGAATAATGATTCTGCGGATCCTCATACAATGGCTTCACGTCTTATTTATAATCCAGATAATCGGCTTGAGGCTAAAAATACAGGCTATGCGAGTTGGTGCCATGGGTATTTGGATGAAACTATGAATCAAAAGGTTCAAGATGCATTGTTTCAAAAAGATCCCAAAAAACGGGCGCAAATGTATGCTGATTTACAACGTGATTTTATGCAGAAAGGGCCTTATGCTTTTATCTATCAGACGTATCACACGATAGCGATGACACCTGATGTTAAAAAATGGGTTTGGAATAGTGCACCACGTATTTTTTATAGTGCAATTGAAAAATAAGAAGGTATCAAGTTTATAAAATATAAAAAACAGGGTCATGATATATTTGATGTATTGCAAAGCTCTTTAATACTTTGCAATACATTGAATTCTATCGGGAATGGATTACTATGTTGTGTAGAGAATTTTATTTCAGGAATTCTTATAGAAGATGTGTTTGTTTGGATGTTAGGATTGAATATTTTAACTTCTATTGATACAATTTTCGGATGAAATAATGACTCTAGACATCCCCGTACAACGGCTTCAAGTTTTTTTACAACCCTGATAATCGATTTGAAATTAAAAATATAAGCTGTTCTAGCCGGTGTTATGGGTATTTTGATGAAGCTATAAATCAAAAGTTTAAAGATGTGTTGTTTCAAAAAGATTCACAGAAACGGGCGTAAAGAATTGAAAAATGGTAAGTTTGTTTAGTGAAAAAACAGGTGTAACAAATGTGGCAGAATTCACTGTTTCCGAAATAGCAGGGGCTCTAAAGCGTGTTGTTGAAGAAAAGTTTGGTTATGTACGGGTGCGTGGGGAGATATCAGGGTACCGTGGTACTCATGCTTCGGGACATGCTTATTTTGCTTTAAAAGATGATAAGGCACGGTTGGAAGCTGTTATTTGGCGTGGAGTTATGGAAAAGCTCAAATTCCCTCCTGAAGAAGGGATGGAAGTAGTTGCTGTTGGTAAACTTACGACGTATCCAGGGTCATCGAAATATCAAATTGTCATTGAGGCTCTTGAACCAACGGGGGTTGGTGCTTTGATGACACTTCTTGAAAATCGTAAGAAAAAGTTTTTAGAAGAAGGCTTGTTTGATGAAGAAAAGAAAAAACCTTTGCCTTATATGCCTCGAATTTTAGGCGTTGTAACATCACCAACAGGTGCTGTTATTCGTGATATTATTCATCGTATATCCGATCGTTTTCCGTTGCATATTTTGGTTTGGCCTGTACGTGTTCAGGGGGAAACAAGTGGGAGGGAAGTGGCTGTTGCTGTTGAAGGTTTTAATGCTCTTGGTCTAGGTGGACTTATTCCAAAACCTGATCTTATTATTGTTGCACGGGGAGGAGGAAGTTTAGAAGATTTGTGGGGGTTTAATGACGAAGCTGTTGTTCGTGCTGTTTATGAATCTTCTCTTCCTGTTATTTCTGCTGTTGGGCATGAAACGGACTGGACCTTGATTGATTATGTGGCTGATTGGCGCGCTCCAACTCCTACCGCCGCAGCAGAACGGGCTGTTCCTGTTAAGCTTGATCTCGAGGTGCTGGTGGCATCGCTTGATGCACGTTTGCGCAAGGGACTCGCGCGTTATTTGGATTTTTATCGACAAAAATTGCGTGCTACTCTACGAGCTCTTCCGACTGCCGATCAACTTTTTGCTTTACCACGGCGTGGTTTGGATGAAACTTCAAGTCGATTGCAGCGTGCTCTTTGTGTAAGCTACGATAAAAAACGTTTTTCTTTTCATGCACTTGGTGTGCGTTTTTCACCGCGTTTGTTAAATAGTGAAAAAGCACAACGCAATACAAAGGAATATACGGCACGTCTTCAGCGTGCTTTTGTGCGTAGTGTGGAAAAACAACGTGCTGGGTTAGAGGTAGTATCTAGGCTTTTAAGAAGCACTTCATATCAGAATATTTTGGAGCGCGGTTTTGTTTTGGCTTTGGGGAAAGATCATAAGCCCATTAAACGATTGGTTCAGTTTCCTGAAACAGGGCAAATAAATTTACGCTTTTTTGATGGAGATATCAGTGTTGCAACACAAGAACCTGTTTTTTCTAAACGGTCAAAACACAAGCAGATAAAGTCGCCAAGCGATGATCAAGGAACTCTCTTTTAATACGGTTAATGCCATGCTTGCGGAAGGTCTTCTTAAGGGAGTGGATGAAAAAGTTCGTTGCGCATGGGCTGGAACGGATCCACTTTATTGTGCTTATCATGATACCGAATGGGGAAAGCCTATTTTTGAGGATATTCGTTTGTTTGAGAAAATTTGTCTTGAAGGTTTCCAAGCGGGGCTTTCTTGGTTTACAATTTTAAAAAAACGCTCTTTTTTTCGCGTTGCATTTGATCACTTTGACTTTGAAAAGATTGTTCATTACGATGAGCTAAAGGTGAAAATGTTAATGCAAAATAAAGACATTGTTCGCCATCAAGGAAAAATTCAATCAGTGCTTAATAATGCACTTAGAGCACAAGAAATTATAACAGAGTGGGGAAGTTTGTCCCGCTATTTTTGGTCTTTTCAGCCACCACAATCAGAGCGTTATGAAAAGATAGACTTTCAAACACTGTTGGCTAACCCTATGACACCTGCTTCTCTTCGTCTTTCTCAAGACTTGAAGAGACGTGGCTGGACATTCGTTGGTCCCACAATTTGTTATGCTTTTATGCAGTCCGTAGGGATTGTTAATGATCATCTTGAAGGATGTTTTTGTCGATAAATTGGCAAACTGTCTTTTGTAAGAGTAATGATCAATAGGATAATAATTGAATTATTTAATAAATGTATAGATTATACAATTCCACTGTATAAGATAATTGAAATATACAAACTATACAATATTAATGATTTTCTACTGTTGTTGGCACTAAAAACGATAAAGGTATAATTTTGAGGATGAAAAAACAGATGCCAAAAGAAGTGATACCTTAACTGTTATGTATCTGAAGTGAGATAATGGTAATGTCTTGTATGTTTTAAAGAAACATTTAGTACACCAAAACCCATTTCGCGGTGGCGCCCGTGAATGGTATGACAGTAAATCCATTGTGCACTCCATCTTTACGCTTATGAAGGAGCAAATCGGCACCATCACACACTTTACTAGCTCTCAATGTTGTGCAACAGTCTTTGGCATTTGTAATGGTTGAGAAGAGTTTTTTTTATTTCTGTTAATGACATGACGGTTATAATTAATGAATATTTTATTCATGATTATTGACGAATGCAAAGTGGTTTTTAGATGGGGTGCTGTTGTTGCATTGTTTTACTTTGCTTGTATGACTGTCGGTTTATTTATATGTAGGTCGATTGCTCAATGCTTACCTAGGTAATAAAAATAAAATACAGCGATGAAAAATTGAAGTTAAATGACTCAAGCTGCTTGTGTTAGGTTTTATTATCTGATAACTTTCCTTCACTAGAGAGGAATTTTACTGCGTGTGAGCTCCAGTTTTGGGAGGATACTTAAGCTCAGACAGACTGGTATTCACTGCATTGCTTCGTTGAATCTCTGTATGTTTCCGCTGGAAACGAGAGTTCTATTGCGGTATGTTGTTTTCTGTTCTATTTTTATGGTGGTAAAGCAATGATGCACACTAAAGTTTAGAAGGGTTTATATTCGTTATGTCTTTTGGGGGGGGAAGCGTCTAATGAATTTTGTTTTTATCAATGGGGGATGCATTTTAGTGTATATTCTTTTATTGTAAGCTTTATTTCTCAAAAGATAAAGCGTGGAAGGAATGATTCTTCTCATTTTTCCTTTATCTTTGTTAACGCGTTTGGTTTTGTTGGTAAAAACGTAAAACTTTTGACACTTATTTTTCAAAAGATTAAGCAGCTTTTTGTGGGGGATAGCGTTTTAGAAAAGATATTTTCTTATGTCTTTCTGCTGTTCCAGTGTCGTTTTTGTCATGTAGTAAAGATGCGCCGTATCTTGAAACAGTGTTTGAGGGGGATGACTATTTTAAAAGTTTGCATATTTTATTTTAAATGTCGCCTAAAGGAATAGAATAATGAATTCATAAATTTTTGCGTAATGATTTTTTTAAAGCTCACTATTTTTGGGGCGACAAGGCTTATTGATGATTAATAGAGAACTGATATAGTGCATTATCATATGCAAAGAGGTTATGAAAAGAATGTAATACTGGTTAGCAAAACATATATTGCATGTTCGTTATGGTTTATTGAGACGTAAGTCAATGAATTTATCAAGTAGATGACTCTGTGTAGGTGATTAAAAATATAGGCGATTAGAACGTATTTATTCAATGTTATAATTATAAATTTGCTATATTATTTCAGCGTCATTAATTGATAAAAATAAATAAAGGGAAAAGTTTATGAACTTGAAGAAAACAATATTGAAAAGTAGCAGCTCTCTTGTTGCTGCTCTTATGGCTTTGGGCGTAGTTGTACAACAGGTTTCAGCAAAAACACCCGCTGATACCCTTGTGATGGCTTGGAATCTTGATGCAATCAGTACGTTTGATCCCGCACAACTTAATGATGTTTATGGAAGTGAAATTATTTACAATATTTGTGATAACTTGGTGAGTACTGCGACAGATGATCCTGCTAAAATGGTTCCCGTTTTAGCAACACATTGGGATGTTTCAGGTGATGATCACAGTACGGTGATTACTTTTCATTTACGTGATGGTTTGAAGTTTAATGATGGCAGATCAGCCAATGCCAATGATCTTGTTTGGGGTATGAAGCGGATTGTCAAATTGAAGATGGGTAATGCGGCAATTTTTAATGAATATGGAATTACAGAACAAAATGTTGATGATGCTTTGCAAGCTCCCGATGAGAAAACGGTTGTGATGAAATTTGATAAGCCTTATCCAGCAGAGCTCATTCTTAATAATATTGTTGCGAGTCGTGCAACAGCTTTGCTTGATCGTAAGACGATTATGAAACACGAAAAAGATGGCGATTTTGGAAATCAGTATTTGAAAGGTCATGCTGCTTGTGTTGGTCCTTATCAGTTAAAAAGTTGGCGCCCTGGAGAAGCTCTTTTGTTGCGTGCAAGCTCTCACTATTGGGGACAAGCGCCTAAACTGAAGCAGATTTTAATTCGCCATGTTGCAGAGCCCGGAACACAACGTTTGTTGTTGCAAAAACATGATATTGATGTTGCTCGTAATTTGACACCTGAAGATCTTGCAGATCTGCAAAAAACAACAGATGTTAAAGTTGAAAGAGTGTTAGTGCCAACTATGATGTACTGGGGATTCAATACGACGAATCCTATTTTTGCTAAGGAAAAAGTACGTTTGGCGATGCGTTATCTCATAGATTATGAAGGTCTTGGCAAGAAGCTTCTCAAAGGGATTGGTATCCCACGGGCCAGTTTTATTCCTCTTGGCAACTTTGGGGCTTTGGATGAAAAAGAGGGGCAACCCTTTAAACTTGATATTGCAAAAGCCAAGCAGCTTTTAGCAGAAGCTGGTTATCCGAATGGATTTGAGGCAAATTTTCTCGTGTCAAACACTCCTTATACTTTGTTACTTGCTCAGTCACTCCAGGATAGTGCTGCACAGGCGGGCGTACGTCTTAAAATTGAACGTGTAGCAGGTACACAGTTATTTTCAAAAGTGGATGCTCGAGCTTTTGATACGGCTTTTATCGGATGGAATAATGATTCTGCGGATCCTCATACCATGGCTTCACGTCTTATTTTCAATCCAGATAATCGTTTTGAGGCTAGAAATACAGCCTATCCTAGTTGGAAGCATGGGTATTTTGATGCTAAGATGAATCAAAAAGTTGAAGAAGCGTTGTTTCAAAAAAATCCGCAAAAACGAGCGCAACTCTATGCTGATTTACAACGTGAATTAATGCAAAAAGGACCTTATGCGTTTATCTTTCAACAATATAGCGTTGTCGCGATGACGCCTGATGTCAAAAAATGGGTTTGGAATAGTGCACCGCGTATTTTTTATAGTAAAATTGAAAAATAAGTGTGTCTTTTTAGTGTTATCAAAGCTAAAAAGAGCTTAATCATAATTGCATGATGAAAATATTCTCCCATATAAAGCTCTTCAGTTTTTTTAGGATGAAACTGTGAGGGATGTTTGTGTAGTAGCAGTATATAATTAAGATCGTTTATAGGGAGCGATGAATATAGAAAGTTATATTGGGGAGGATCTTTGTTTATGGTTATAGATTCTCTGCATCCCGAATATAGACTGATGTATAAGAAAATTATTTTGTAGATGCTTAGTTTGATTAAATGAAATTGATGTCTAATGCTATGCTATTTAAGCAAAATCACAATCACTTTGTGTGAAAAGGTAGAAGAATACAAAAGGAAGAGATAAAATGGGAAAACAAAGAATATTGAAAAAAATTTCTATTTTATTAAGCTCAATCATTTTTTTTAATGGGGCTGTAACAACGGCATTCAGTGCCTCATCTAAAGATATATTGGTAATGGCATGGAATATTGATTCAATTAGTAGTTTTGATCCAGCGCAAACTGTTGAGGTTGTGACGAGTGAGTTATTAACGAATATTTGCAGCGCGTTAGTGCAATATGATGAGCATGATCCTACAAAAATTCGCCCTGCTATGGCAAAATCTTGGGACGTTTTAGACAATGGCAAAAGAATAGTCTTTCATCTTCGTGATGATTTAAAGTTTAATGATGGAAGGATGGCTACAGCGCAAGATTTGGTATGGTCGATGCGACGGATTATTAAATTAGGATTAAGCTATGCTCAATCTTTAATGGATTATGGGTTTACCAAAAACAATATTGAAACAAATATTCAGGCTCTTGATGATAAGACTTTACAATTAAAATTAGATAAACCCTATCCTATTCAGCTCATATTGACTGTTATTGGACAATCTTATGCTTCTGCTTTGCTTGATCGGAAAACAATTGAAGCACAGAGTATTAACGGTGATATGGGGAATAAATATTTAGCAACACATACAGCTTGTGTTGGACCTTATAAATTGGTGAGCTGGTCTCCAGGAGATAAAGTTGTGTTAGAGGCGACACAACATTATTGGGGCGATGTGCCTAAAATTAAGCAGATTGTTGTGCAGCATGTAGCGGATTCATCAAGTCAAAGACTTCTTTTGGAAAAAGGTGATGTGGATATAGTGCGTGATCTTTCTTCAGAGGATATTTTAGATCTTGAAAAAAAAGGAGGCCCAGTCAAAATTAGTCGTGTTTTGCGTCCGCAGATTATTTACTTATCGTTAAATAATAAGAATGCAATTTTTGCGAATGAAAAGGTCAGATTGGCACTTCGTTATTTGGTTGATTATGAAGGTCTTGGAAAAACTGTTTTGAAAGGGATTGCTATTCCTCGGGCAACTTATATGTCTTTAGGTGTTCCAGGTGCTTTAGATGAAAAAGAAGGTTTGCCTTTTCAGTTGGATTTGAAAAAAGCAAAACAACTGATTACTGAAGCTGGTTATCCTAATGGGTTTAAAGCTAATCTTTTAGTTGGAAGCCTTAGTTATATGTCGTCTGTTGCACAGTCTATTCAAGCCAATGCACGCAAAATTGGTGTTGAGCTTACAATTGAAAAAATGGCACAAAATCAATTGTTGAGCCGTGTACGTGGTGGAAATTATGATACTGCTATTATGGGGTGGGGGAGTGCCGATCCTGATGGACATCCTGCTTCATTAAATCACGTGTTTAACCCTGATCCAACATTTACAAAAAAGCACAATATGTATTTAGCTTGGCGCGCTGGGTATTATGATGAAAATATTAATAACATGGTGATGGATGCTTTGTTTGAGAAAGACCCCAATAAGCGTATCATGCAATATCGTACTTTACAGCATTATGTGCTAGAGCATGGTCCTATGGTTTATTTATTTCAGACATATTATACCGTTGGTATGGGACCTGATGTCAAAAAATGGATTTGGAACAGTTATAGACTTTATTACAATGAAGCAGAAAAATAAAAAGAAGCATGTTATAGAAAAGGATTGTAGAACATGCTTAATAAGAGATTGTTTTGTTATATAAAAAGGTATTTGCTTTATGTTTTGTCGCTACAGAGGGGATTTTTATAATGGTTTTGCCACTTTCAGAGACTGAAAGAGCTGTATCAGAAAAGCAGAAAAAATTATTTTTATGGGATTTTTTATGCAAAGGATTGAAACTTCTTATTTCAGTTTTTATCACATTGCTTGGGTTGGTGACGATCACTTTTTTTCTTGGTCATCTTCTTCCTCTAGATCCGGTTCTGTCTATTCTTGGTGATAATATCAGTCAGGAAGCTTATGATGCAATGTATTATAAGCTGGGTCTTGATAAGCCGTTGATTGTCCAATATTGGAAGTATCTTCATAATGTATTTTTGTTTGATTTTGGAGATGCTTTAACTTCTGGGCGACCTGTTCTAGCGGATATTATGCGTGTGTTTCCTGCAACATTAGAGCTTGCAACCGTTGCTATTGTTATTGGCACAAGTCTTGGAATTCCATTTGGTGTTTTTGCAGCAATGTATCGCGATTCATTTATTGATTATGTTGTCCGTGTTTTTACACTTGTAAGTTATTCTACTCCAACATTTTGGCTCGGATTAATGGCGTTGTTAATATTTTACGCCAAGCTTGGCTGGGTTGGTGGCCCAGGACGACTTGATTTTCTTTATGAATATTCTTTTGAACCCAAAACAGGATTTTTCCTTTGGGATACTGCAAGCCAAGGACAATGGGAGGCTTTTGGTAATGTTTTTAGTCACGTTATTATGCCTGCTTTGATCTTGGCTTTCGGTGCTATGGCTTATATTAGCCGTATGACTCGTGGGTTTATGATTGAGCAGCTTAATCAGGAATATATCATTACTGCACGTGTAAAGGGATTATCGTGGGCGCGAACCGTTTGGGGGCATGCCTTTCGAAATGCTGCTGTTCAAATTATTACTGTTGTTGCACTTTCTTATGCTTTTTTATTAGAAGGGGCTGTTTTAACGGAGACAGTTTTTGCTTGGCCTGGTTTTGGACATTACTTGACAAATGCTCTTTTAGCCGGAGATATGAATGCAGTTGTAGGATGTACTTTACTTGTAGGATTTATCTTTGTCGCCATTAATTTATTTTCTGATTTGCTTTATCGCATTTTTGATCCAAGGACACGTTGAATATGACAGTAAGTAATCATCATAAATCGCAATCATCATCTTCTTTAGGTAGTTGGTTAAACGATCCTGTTCCAAACTCCATAATTCAAGCGAACATACAAAGAATTTATCACGCACTGGCTAAGTTTTTTCATAACTTTTCGGCTGTATTCGGTCTGCTTATTATTTGTATTATTATCATATGTGCATTTTTTGCTCCTTGGATTGCTACGCATGATTTTCTTAGCAATGATCTAGGGCATCGGTTGCAGCCACCCTCTATGGCGCATTATTTTGGAACAGATGAATTGGGACGTGATATTTTTAGTCGCCTTGTTTTTGGTTCCCGTATTACTCTTTATGTTGTTTTTCTTACAACAGTTATTGTAGGTCCAATAGGGCTTATTGTTGGAACTGTATCTGGTTATATGGGCGGATGGGTTGATACTGTGCTCATGCGCATTGTCGATATTTTTCTTGCTTTTCCAGGTTTGATTTTAGCTCTTGCATTTTCAGCCGCATTGGGACCAGGGATTGAAAATGCTTCTATTGCAATTTCAATTGCAGCATGGCCACCAATTGCACGTTTAGCACGTGCTGAGACTTTGACAATACGTTCTTCTGATTATGTTTCTGTAGTTCGCTTGCAAGGGGCCTCTGCTTGGCGAATTATTTTGTTTCATGTTGCGCCCATGTGTATTCCTTCAGTGATTGTACGATTAACTTTGGATATGTCTGGAATTATTTTAACGGCTGCTGGTCTTGGTTTTTTAGGGTTGGGAGCTCAACTTCCAAGTCCTGAATGGGGTGCGATGCTTTCTTCAGGGCGGGAATTTATGATGACAAATTGGTGGTTGGCGGCAATACCAGGCTGTGCAATATTATTTGCAAGTCTTGCTTTCAACCTTTTAGGTGATGGTCTTCGTGATGTATTGGATCCACGCAATGGGTAATAAATTATTAGAAGTAGAAGATTTACGTATTTCTTTTCCTACAACGCGCGGCATTTCAGAAGTTGTGCGTGGCGTTAGTTTTTCTGTTGGAAAAGAAAAAATTGGAATTGTTGGTGAATCCGGATCTGGAAAATCGATGACTGGGCGCGCAATACTAAGATTGAGTCCAAAAGCAGCCATTGTTAAAGCTAAAAAAATGCGCTTTGAGGATGTTGATTTATTGGCCGCAAGTGAACCTCAGATGCGAAAAATCCGTGGGAAACGTATTTCAATGATTTTACAGGATCCCAAATATTCACTTAATCCATTAATACGGATCGGGGAACAGATTATGGAGGCTTACCGTATTCATTACCGTGTTTCAAAAGCTGAAGCGAGGGAGCGCACCATATCTATGTTAGAATCTGTTCATATTCGTGATCCTGAACATGTGATGCGTCTCTTTCCTCATGAAATATCTGGGGGGATGGGGCAGCGCGTGATGATTGCAATGATGCTCATTCCAAAACCTGATTTAATTATTGCTGATGAGCCAACATCTGCACTTGATATTACGGTCAGACGACAAGTTTTATCTGTATTAGATGAACTTGTGACAAAATCTGGAACGGGACTTATTTTCATTAGTCATGATTTAAATATGATTGCTGATTTTTGTGATCGTATTTTGGTGATGTATGCGGGCCGTGTCTTAGAAGAGTTGCCTGCTTCTGATTTGTCTCACGCTTGTCATCCTTATACAAAGGCGTTGCTCGCGAGTTTGCCACGGCTTGATAATCCAGTTGATATTTTGGCTGTTCCTGAGCGTGATCCTGATTGGTTGTATAATCCTACGATTGTTAATGGCGTTGAGGAGGTTCCTCATGACAAATTGTGAGAATATTATTGATGTTTCTAATTTATCTGTAACTTTTGGGCACAGGCATAAGGCAGTAACAGTTGTTAAAAATGTTAATTTTCATATTAAGCGTGGTGAAGCTTATGGTTTGATTGGTGAATCCGGATGTGGAAAGTCAACTATTTTGAATACATTGGTGGGGCTTATTCCAGATTATAGTGGAAAATTCCTTTTTGCTGGACAAGAAGTTGAAAAGAAAAGAAGTAAGGATTTTTTACGCTGTATTCAAATGGTTTTTCAAGATCCTTATGCTTCGCTGCATCCAAGAAAAATGGTCCATACGGTTCTTTCTGAATCGCTCAAAATCCATGGAATGGATAATCAAAGAGAGCGGGTGGAGGATGCTTTAGATTCCGTTGGTTTAGATTCTTCATTTCTTTATCGTTATCCTCATGAGTTGTCTGGAGGGCAGCGTCAGCGTATTGCTCTTGCACGTGCTTTAATTATTGAGCCAGAGGTGTTGTTGCTTGATGAGCCAACATCTGCATTGGATGTGTCGGTACAGGCTGAAATTTTAAACTTGTTGAAATCACTGCGCGTGAGAAAAAAGCTTACTTATTTAATGGTATCCCATGATCTTGCTGTTGTTGCACATATTTGTGAACGTGTTGGAATTATGCATAAAGGGATTATTCTTGAAGAGCTTAGCAATGATGAATTGCGTAATCTACATGCGCAACACGATTATACAAAGGAGTTTTTTGAAGCAAGTATAGAGCCTATTGTCCATAGAGAGCAAAGAGCATGATCAATTTTACAGAAGAGAAAATGCAATTTTATTTGTTTTGAAGTTTCTGGAGATGTTTGGCGGCATTGTTAAGAGGGAAGGGGATAATAGGATTTTTTCAGTATGAATTTTCTGGGCAGTGTTTGAGCTGTAATATTTTAAATCCTATTAGAACTTCCATTTTGAAATATATGAGTGACTTATAACATACATCCCTTTGTTTGATATTATTGCATTATTTTTTACTTATCATTTTATGTTCAAAAGTTTTATTTTGGAATTTTAAGCATTAAATTCGTGAGAAATAACAAACGATAGTAATGTTGTATTTTCTAGAAAAGCTTCTCATTATTTTACAATATCATTTTGTTTTTGGTTGTTCTCTTTTTTACAGTTTTATTCTTTATAAAAAGAATTTTTTGTAAAAAACATCCAATGGTCAATGACTGTCTTCAAATATTTCGCTGTTCTCTATTTAAAAAAGCGCTTAAAAACAGCTTATAATAAACCAAAAAGGCAGCAATATGCTGCCTTTTTGTTAAATTGAATAGGCTATTTTTACAGTCTTGATTTAAAACTGATAGAGTATTCCTCCTGAAAAGCTTGCACCACTTATACCAGTTTTTGAAGCTTTTGTTGATAGCTGACATCACCATGAAGGGAGAGGTTAGCGGACAATTGTGGGCCACCTTCAACGAAACTTCCCGAGGGGTCACATTTATAATACTTATCAATATGGAATGTCTGATCATCACCAAAGGTTTTGATTAAGTTTACTTTTCCATAGAAAGACATAGGACGGCTGTTTTCAGTGGCAATGGTTTTTGTCAAACGTCCACCAACACGGGATTATCCATTGAGAAGGATTTTGCATCTTAATGGTCAGATTATCAGCATCTTTAATGGTATCAAACATCAAATGTTGATAGGCAAGCTGTGCCTGCGGTTCGAATGTTACGCCTTGGATACCCGTTGCAAATTGTTTGCTAACAGTTGTGGAGATCGCCAACATTTTTGCATTTTTCAATTTTGTGGTTGTACTAATGAGGGCATTGGTGATCTTTCCCTTTAGGAAGACATAGGATAACAGCGTATCAAGATAGAAACTACTTGTCATGTTGTATGGTTCCATAGGTTGTGAGTAACCATTTTTCCACAGTACTCTTATTTGCATCTTGCATATCTTTTGGGGTGAAAGAGAGTTGCCCGTAGGTTCGGACAAGACCCAAATGTGTTGTAGATATTTTTTCCTTCTGCACGACAAGGTTAATAGCTCCTTGTAGAACAGCATAGTGAAGATTAGCACTGCTATAACCATATCTACTAGAAGTACTTTATCCAATGGCGCCTTTACGCTTATAGCAAAAAGTCATGATCCGTCATTGGGGCAAGTTGCTCTGGTTTTAAATGGTGAAGACGGTGTTCTCAAAAGTGGTGGCGCTTTTGTTTTAACCGCAGATGTTTTGGACAATGCCGGCAGTATTGGCTCAAGTGGTGATGGGGTTGCGCTCAATGTGAGCGCTGATCTGAGTAATAGTGGGCTGATTTATACCAAGAAATCTGCCATTTTCTCCTTAGATGGGGATTTTATCAATAAGTTTGCCGATGTCATTGCTGAAGACAATCTCATCATCCGTGGTTTAAGTGGAGAGCGGGCTGGTCATGTGATCAACAGCTCGGGTCTTTTAGAAGCCGTGTCAGGCGATATGATCTTCGATGTCTCAGCGCTTACCAACATGCGCGAAGGTGGGGTTGAAGTTAGCGATAAAGTGATTTCTCACAGTTACGTGCGAGGAGAATGGGAAAATATCCCAAATGTTGATAAACACACAAGGATCAAGAAAAATATCGACACTACGATCATTCGTCAGCAGCCTCATTTTACCAATAATGCGGCACAGATTTTGGTAGGGCGTCATCTCACGGTCCATGCCGGTGATATCCGCAATAGCTATAGTTTGATTGCTGCTAATGGCAACATTGAGATGCAGGGTGATACGCTGCTCAATGAGGGGCGTGATTTAATTGAAACAACCAAGATTGTAACTGAAACACGCTACAGATATAAGCAATGTAGTGCCACAAATCCAGCATGTATAGGGCAAGGTGCAGAAGAATGGGATGGTCCTACTTTTACCCAAACACTCAAACGCACTTATGATGCTGTTTACGGCACGATTGAAGCTGGTGGCACGCTTGATGCCAAGTTGACAGGCTATATTGACAATCATGCGGTGCGTGAGGGGGTTGAGCAAGTTGGCTTAAGCTCTGGCGATAAAGGTTTGGCTGGTGTTAAAAACACCGATTTTGACGGTTCCAAACCACTGATTAGTGATGATCGATTAGACGGTATTATCAATGGTTTGAAAGGGCACAAAGGGCTTTTTGCACCAAGCACAAAAACACCCGCACCAGAATCCATACAAGTGCCAACGCAAGATGGGCTTAACTCTGTCAAGACAGAATTGGCTCAGACCCAAACACCGGATGTGCCATTTTTAGTCGAGACGCGTCCAGATTTTATCAACCCAAGTAAATTTTTAGGATCGGACTATTACTTAAAAAAGATTGGCAATTATAAGCCTGAGCACGTGTTCAAAAAGTTGGGGGATGCTTATTTTGAATATCGTCTGGTGGGTGAGCAAATCTTTGAACTGACAGGCAATCGCACTCTTCTTGATGTTGAAGATCCCAATGCTCAAATGCAAAGGCTCTATGACAATGCTGTGGA
>NZ_JBHIRR010000014.1:0-41272 GCF_042197325.1 Bartonella sp. AA16NXGY
GCTCTTGTCAATAATCGCGGCAATATTGCCGGTGCCTTGCATGAGCTTGGCTCTTCAAAGAATGTTCTCAGCATTGTCTCATCGATGTTGACAGCAGGCTTAACCAGCCAACTAACCGAAATGGCAGGTGTTGGACAATCCTTGCCTAAAACGGCTCCTCTGGTTGATCGCATCACCCGTGAGGCGGAAAAGAACTTGATCAAAGCCGCCATTGGCACAGGCGTTCAAACGGCTCTTGAGGGTGGTTCTCTTGACAAGAACTTTTTTAACAATCTGCGCATCGCCCTGTCTGATACGGTTGGCAAATCGTTGGCGGAAGAAATCGGTACCGCCAAGGCAGAAGGCAAAATAGACACGGTCACACAGATCGTTGCCCACGCAGGACTTGGCTGCTTAAAAGGCGCTGTTGCGAGTGGTGCTTGCACGGCCGGTGCTGTGGGGGGTGCTGTGGGTGAAGCCACTGCTATGCTCCAGTTTAAACTGTCGACCAAAAATTTTATACAAAAATAAATAGCAGCATTGGATGGTCGTGTTCCAACGGCAGAAGAACAAGCGCGTATCAATGCAAAGATTGAAGCACAGTTTTCTGATTTTAATGATCATGCCATTGATGTCGCACGGGCTGCCGGGGGCGTTGCCGCTGCCCTTGCTGGTGGTGATGTCAATACTGGCGCTGATGCCGCAGGTAATGCTGCCGAAAATAATTTTCTTCCTGCGGTAGCAGCTGCTGTAGCGTTCATTGTGTCGCTTACGCCACAAGAGTTGGCAGCTCTGTCTCTTTTTATGGCTGGTGGAGCAACTATTGTTCAATCTCCTAACAATAGAACCGCTATAGCTGATTTCCTTACCTATTGGTTTGCATCGAAAAATTCTGCAGAAGATAGCGAAAAAACAAATCAAAACTCACAAGAAGAAAAAAATAAAGAGTCTCAGAAGGAAAGTAAAAATAAGAAAAAAAAACGGAAACAATAAAGAACCACAAAACAATAATGATGGAAAGGGTAACATACTTGAACAAGTCAGGAAGCATCATGATAAAAAACGCGATGAGAAAAAACAAGAATTAAAGGATGAAGGATGTATAGTATGCGAGACAGAAATAGTATTCAAAACTAAGACGGATAAGGGGGTAGTAAAATCTCGTGCGGATATTGTTTATATAGAGAATGGTAAAATAAAAATTGGCGAGGTAAAAACGGGGAAGAATTCTAAATTAAGTGAACAACAAAAGATTTTAAAAGAGGCATATAAAGAAGGAAATGCTGAGTCCACAAAAGGAAAATTTATAAAATTTTTTAAAGAGAACAAAGAGTTCTTAGAGAAATATCAAGAATCGTTCAAAGATTTTAAAGGAAGTGATAAAGAATTAAACGAGGCTAGTAAAGAATGGATTAAAGGACAATTGAATAATAAGTTAGACAAAACTGACGTTAACGTTTTTCATTATCCAGGACTTTTTGAATGAAAGTGAATAGCGATGCGAACTAAAGACGTGACAGAGATTTTAAAAACGCTTGGCTGGGAGACGAAAGATCAACTATTATTTACAGTGGTAGAACAGTATTAGCGTGAATAAACTGCGACTTATGGAGAATAATCTATGAACTTTTCGTTAAAAAAAATACATCGCCCTGATATTATTTATGTGGAGAAAGGTGTATTAAAAGTTATTGATATAAAAACTGGTAATTTTCAATTAACAGAATGTCAAAAAGATTTTGAAATAGCGTATAAAACAGGAGATGCAAAACCTTTTGGGAAAATTATGAAACGCTATCTGGGCGAAAATAAGGAACAGCTTAATAAATACCAAGAAGATTTGAAAAAATTTGAAGGAGATGCAGAGCTTCTGAAAGAGTTTAGAGACAATTGGAGTGAAAATCAAATAAACAAAGAGTGGAATAGAATAATTCCTTATACAGTTAGCTGTTATCCGGCGGTTGGAGAAGAGTGAAACATTATGCAAACTAAAGATGCAGCAGAAATATTAAAAAGTCTGGGCTGTGAGCTCTATCGTGATGAAGTAGGCGATACATTTGCCTATTATTATCTTCCGGATCGCATTGTGGATTTGAGCTATGGTGTGAAACATGAAACGGATGGTGAAAAATTTTGGTTATTAGCTAGTCTCACAACTGCTTCTTATAGTCTTGCTTGTGAATATTCTAGGGGGCAAAAGTCACGGTATGGATATATACTCTATCCAGAAATAGGTGATTTCGGGGTTACGGTACCGGATCTTTCAGAAAGTCATATTGAATCTGCTTTAAACAAAGTCATTACTTGGGCGCAAGCACAAGATATTGAAAAAAAATTACATGAAGAAGCTGCTAATCATTCTCTTGTTGCAAAGGCTCTTCTCGGCGAGATAGAAGCTTTAAGGAGTTATGAGTCTACGCCCAAAATAAACGTATCAGAATTTTCTGATTATAAAATAATGACGTGGAATGAACGCTTGCTTCTTTTTGCACAGGTCTATAAAAATGGGGAATTAGACGATATTCTAACGCGCAATAAGCCAAAACAGCGCTCGATAAATCTCATCGCAGCAAGTCGCATCCTCAAAACGCGAGGATGGATTGCTATGGAACCTGAGAGAATGTTTCTCTCTTTGCCAGACCGTTTTATTCAATTTGATTTTGGCTTTATACGTCTTCATGATAATTACAATGTTCGTCTTGAAGCTGAGATCTCTAACGAAGAGATTTCTGTAGCTTGCGAATATATTCACTATAGGAGAGAATATAATTGGATACGACCTACGGATATTTATAAGTCTTTTAACACGATTGGAGGAGGTTTTTTTAGTGGTTTTGGCAAGGAAATTGATATTTGTGTAGAGGAATTGAATGAGCAAGAGTTAACAAAAATCTCTGAGCGGATAATACAGTGGGCACGCGCCCAAGATTTACAAGCATCAATAGAAAGCAAAACACGTGTTCAAAAGTATAGCTACAATATAGATATAGTCTGGCATTTGGCTTGTTTAGCGTTGACAGGTCGAATTGATATCCTGAAATCTTATAAAAATTTTTTAGAAGCTGGTACGATTTCTGAACATTTGGATGATGATGAAGTAGAAAAATATGTTAACCATGCCGTTGAATTTTCTGAAAAACATCTGAAAATCCTTAATGAGCGAGAAGCAGCAGAAGCACATCTTGGTCCGAAAGCTTTGATTACTTTCAATAAAGTTACAGAGCAATTAAAAGAAATGGGGTGGACAGTTTATCGTGATAAAAACTACAATCGCAATGCTTATTTTGTAAGTAAAGACCGTATTATCAATATAATGTATAACCTTCAAAGTGATGAAGAAGAGCCGATTGTTGCGTTTAAGGCTTCCCTTTCAACACTTGGTTTTTCCACTGCTCATAGAGAAATTTTCTATAATATGCCTCAATATATAGCCCTCAAAGAAGCAGAAGAAGTTTATACAGTTTCTAGTACTGAATTGGATAGAGGCAAGCTAAAGGAGATTTGTACAGATATACTTGAATGGGCAGATCGGCAAAATGTCAATCAAATCATTTATGATTATGCGGCTTTTTCCCCAGACAGTGAACTTGATCTTGTAGCGCGTCACCTTATTGCGCTTGTTTTGATTGGGGATGTTGAAAAGCTCAAATCTTATAAGGAGAATTTTAGAAAGGGAAATCCTTTAGGTTTTGTGGAAGAAATCTCAAAATATAGAATTGATAATCTCCTCACTCTTGCACGGGGTTATCGAGCAGGTTTTCCGAAAAATGCACCGATTTTGAGTTTGGATGCGCAAACAGCATCTGTTGCTTCTAAAACAACTTCTGTTGAAGTGGCAGAGGAAGTGGATGAAGCAGATGACACTGATGATCGTCTTACCATGGAAAGTGCTCATGCACTTTTAAAAAGCCTAGGCTGGTCAACCGAGAAAATCAATGAGAATGACCATATGGCAAGCTATCAATTGGCTGATCGTGAAGTAGATATTCTTTATAACGACGAAATTGCCAAAGACTACCCGCAATTTGATAGCGCCTTTTTGATTAGCACGGGCATTCTTTCCACCGCTTGTAAATTCATTGATCCTACCCACACGGAAGATATTCCAGATATACAGCTTAATTTTGAAGCCAAGGGATTAGAAATCTTTGAACCAGAAGTCACTACGGATCGTTTAACACAGGCGCTTGATGATGCTTTAGAATGGGCGGTAACAGACATTGACCTTTCTAAAAGACTTCGCTCTGATTATGGCACTGCTCCTTGGAAAAAAAGCACTACGTCTAAAGCAAACGATACGGATTATGCTTTACTTCATCTTGGCGCTCTTGCTTTATTGGGTGATGCTGAAACCTTACAATCTTATCAGCAAAGCTTTACGGCAGAGGATCACCTAGGCTTTGACGAGAGCATCAACAAAACCCACCTTGAACGTGCATTAGCTTTAGCCAAAGAAGTAGCAAAGGTGAAGCAAGTGAGCTACGCTTTGATTGAACGGGTAGCAAAAGATTTTGATGATCACTCAGAGCTTTCTAGCGAGGAATAACCTCGCTCTTGGAAGGAGAGTTTATTTAAGTCTATTTAGAACAAAGAATAAATTGATTATTTTGAAAAAATCGAGGGGATTATGAATCATGAAATGGATAAAGAAAAAAAGTATGGGGGCAGCTGAGCCGGTGGAATTTAAAAGTCAAAAAGTTTATCAGGAAGATGAACTGTTTGAGCCCGAAACAGTTTCTTCTTGGAAAGAAGAAGGACAGATAGTAACGGGTACAAATGTGGAAAGAATGGTATCAGGAAGAGCACCTATTGGAGTCGATTTTAGACCTATTATGTTACATCCTGTGACACAAGAACAAGATAGTCCTCTCGTTGAGGTTCTCTACTCATTTTATCAAGGCAGGAGTTTGGTTGCTCCTATGAATCCAAAGACAAATTTTATCAGAAAAGTTATTTGTTGGATTTCAAAAAAAATTCCTAAGTAGGAAAAAAGAAAGAGTAATTATTGCAAATATTGAAATAATATCCCTAAAAGGCGCTCTCTAAACTTTAATGATCACCTCCTTTAATTCCATCATATATTGTAAATGCGAGATGATTGTACAGAGACAGATGAGAAAAGAGCTCCGTCAAGAACATATCTCTTATGATTTTATCAATCTCATCTCAATTCCATTGGCTATAGTAGAAAAAGATTGATCATTAGGAACACTCATTATGAGTAAAAACACGCTGTGACTTATGGAGAAAAATTTATGAAAAGTTATACTTTATCAGATGTTGCACAATATGTTGATATGCATAGTCATGTTATTAATTTTGGTACTCAAGATAATGCCCCTGATGATGTACGGATTAAAACAGCTGAGAACACTCTTGGTTTACAATTTACCTCTTCCTATAAGAATTTTTTAAAAAATTATGGAGGAGGAGAAATTGGAGGTGAAGAAATATTCAGTATTTATGAAATCTGCGCAGGTATTCCTGCTGGTGATATTGTTTACCGAAACTTACTCGATAGAAGAGATGGCTTTACGGACCCCAAACAACTTGTTATCTGCACAACTGATTTTGGTGAAACCTTTTATTTTGATTATACACAGTTTCGGGATGGTGAATGCCCACTCTATCTCAAGTATACATCTGAAGATTCCGAATATTACGCAAGTAATTTTTATGAATTTCTCTGCAAAAGAATTAAAGAGTATGTAGGGGAAGATTCATGAAAACCTATACCTTAGATGATGTTATACAACTAGTTGATAAATAGGATAATTGCGATTTATGAAAACATCTCAATAGAAACTGATCATTATAGAGATGAGCAAAATACCTTTTAATAGACCGTGTCAGTGTTGTCAGTTCTTTTTAGACCCTATATTATTTTTTTTTAATGATAAAAAAATTAAAACATTATATTTCAATAGGTTAGTGTTTTAAAAACATAACTCATATCAAGAGTACAACCTTTAAAGATAACCATGATGTGAATTGATTAAAACTTGTCAGTTATGTGTCAGTAAATTGAACTGACAAAATAGATTATTTTAGTGAGTGATTAAAATGTGCTTTATGATAAAGTATGTGATCCTTTAAAGCCTTTCAAAAGATAGCTTGTAATTCATAAGAAGTACTATCAAGACCATTATGGTTATGAGTTTTGAGTATTTTGAGGGTTCCTTTTACTCCCCCCTTTACATATTTTTCAATAAAAAATAAAAGTCATTATATTTCAATATATTATTTTTTATCAATTTTTCAAAAAACAACCTATATCAATAATACAACCTATAAATTCAACTAATGATGTATGTTTTGTAAGGGTTTTGAGGGTTTAAGAAACATTCAAAACCTATAAGTAATATAAGAAAATGAATATACATAACCCTCTTTAAACAAAGCTTTTGATAACAATAAAGCTATCATTTTAGATTACGATATAACATCTTAAAGGCAATGTAAAAGAAGCGTATTCACTTTAAGATGGGATTTCTTAAAAGTCTTAAAGCAATCAAAATAAGAGTATTTAATAGTGCAAGTTTCTTCTTTTTAGAATAACGCATATAAACACTCCTTTTAAAGATTATATGTAAGCAATTTATAAAAGGGATATAATAACCTATAGGTATAAGACCTTATACCCCTTGTGAGTTTATTATACTCATCATGTGAGCATGCATTATAAGTTATTCAGTTTCTCTAATTTCTAGTTTTGGTAGGTTCTTAACGATTTTCATTATCTCTAAACTTATGGTAATAACCCTCTGAAATAACTCTAGAGGGTAGGCAGGGTTGCCAATGGTTTCAACAGCATAGTGATTGGCATCATTGACAATACCACTCTTTTTATCAGTCTTTACGCATTGACGCCCCATAACCCATTCAAGAGCAGGTTTGCCATTGACGATATACTCATAAGTTTCAAGAGGGATATCTGTTATTGTGATATTGCTGTTATATATAACTGTTTATTTATCTTTCTCTTTACCTACTTTTGCGAATTTCATTTCTGTAACGTAATAGAGTTTCTCAGAATTAGAGATCTCTGTTTGTTTTGGATTACCCTTTTTAAATGTGACTGGATAAGGCTCTACATCTTCATAGTTTACATGCAAATGACCCAGTTTACGCCCTGCTGTTACAAACTTCCAAAAATCATTAGCACTCTTTACACAAGGGATACGAGGCAGTTCTTTAGAGAGGTTATCAGCATAACGAGCACGATAATCTTCCGAATGTAAAAGACCGTAAACATAATAGAATAGATCATCTTTCGTGATAGTTTCATTAGGATAAGCGGCTTTAAAATGGTCTAGACCTTCATCAGTAATGGCATCACGCTTCTGTAAACCAGCTGTTGTGTTTTTCTCTGTAGAATTTGCAAATAAATGGGATTGTTTCTCACTTTTTGAAACCGTAGCATCTTCATAAATATATTTTGGAAAGCATTGACCTGTATCTATTGCATGAAAATCAGGTAGATCCCTAGTCATAATAACAGAAAAGCCACTTCTTGCCCCTATAGCAGAAACTTGTATCACTGTATTTTTGATCATTTTTTCTACAGGAAAGATACGAGGCATTTGATAAATTGCTTCATTAAAAATGCGATTATAATAAAGCCACTGTCGTGTAAAAGGACGATATAAACTTTGAACAAAACCGACTTCTTCAAATTTTAAAATATGACCTCTTGCTAATTGTTTTTTTATATTCAAACTCCAACTTATCTTGCTTGTATCTGAATTAACAAAATTATCTACAGCCTTTGTACGTGATTTACTGTCAGTGTGCGCATAAGCATTATTAAAACGTTCTGCTTCACTGTTATAGAAGGCAATCATGTTACTCATATTTTTCGCTAAAATTGCACGACTTGAATTGTATGCCCAAAGATCACGACTTGTCATAATACCACGAGAAAACGTTTCAAACAGTTTTTTGTCATGCCCTTTCTTAACACCCAAGGCTAGAAATGTTTCAAAACTGTTATCACGTTGATTTATCCAATCCCCATGTTCATCCGGTGTAATTACTTTCCAACCGTTTTCACATGTAATACCACCAATACTACCAAAATATTGAAGCCTCTTAAGTTTTTTTTCGGTAGAAAGATTATCTCCAATATCATGATAGTAAATTTTACAATCTCCAGAAGCATTGGGATTTTTGATAAATAGCGTTACCGCAATACCCGTCATACTACCATTGCCGAAAATATTTTCACCTTCTTGAGCAACTCCATTGCTTAACATATTCTTGCGAAGATCCCCTCGTAAATTAAGTACATAAATGCTCGTAAATCTTTGGCTAAAGATTTTCGTAAACTGTTCATTGTCGATTTTTCTGCGTAACCAGAGCCAGAAACAAAGCCGATTACCCCAGCATTATCAATACGGTCACTAGCCCAGCGTATAGCACGAATATAACTGTCATAAAAATTTCGCGTATTCATTGATTTAGCTTGAGAAGCATAAGTCTCACTGATCCGTTTATCTAAAATAGGATAAGGAGTATTCTTCGCACTGTCATTGGCATTTTTTTGTCCCACTGAATAAGGAGGATTGCCAAAGATAACTTTGATATTTAGATTTTTTTGGAGTTCCAAATATTCACTGTTTTCTTTAAATAATTCTTGTAACAAATCTTTCTTTTCAAGCATTCGAAACGTATCAGCCAAACCAATATGCTTAAAAGGAATATACCCACCTTTCATAAGACTATGATAAGTCGATTCAATGTTAATGGCTGCTATGTAATAGGCGAGCAAGACAATCTCGTTGGCATGGATATCATGACGGAATTTATATTCCATGTCCTCTGGTTTGATCAGTTTAGATTGTAAAAGCCTTGTGATAAAGGTACCTGTTCCAGTGAAAGGGTCGAGAATGGAGACTCCTCGTGACCCCAAGCTTTTTCCAAACTCATTACGCAACACATCATCAACAGAATGAATGATAAAAGCACAGTTAAGATGAGAGAGCGTTCGACCAGAGTTAAAACGTTTCCATTGATAACCCAGGAGTAAATACTCCACGGAATAAAAGAGATTATTATGTTAAACATGGCGCATCCTCCTTTTTATATTTGATAGAAAACTTACCGCAAGTGCTTCGTTTTTTAGTTTCCGTATGAATATAAAAAACGCCACCCGGTTCACACTCTGTATCCTGTTTAATGGTCAACTGATAGGTATCTCCCAGATAAACTGCTTCAATGAACTTTACTTTTTTCAGCGCAACAGATGCGATATTTTTCGCCCTACCCTGCGTGGCCAAAGCCAGAACCATCTCAATCAATAGTGAACCAGGACATACGGCGTGGGAGGGGAAATGTTCCTCAAAAAGCGGGTGATGCGCATTAAAGGAAAAAGTACAAGAATCTCCGGTTACGGAAGAAATCTTACATAAATCGCCTAGTAATGGAAGAGCGGCTTTCTCAGAACACGAGCTAAAGAAGCAGACCTTACTGACCATGATGATTGCCTGCGCAATAACGGCCTTTCCATTGTCATATGTGCTAGCCTTACAGTGAATACGGTAGGCCTCATTAATGCGTTCAATATGTCCTTCAACGCATAACCGATCGCTATCAAAATGGGTGGTAGAGAAAAACTGTTCAACCATGACAGGGAGATAGCGATAAGTGAGATCCGAGTTTTTAGCCACCACGGTGGCGAATCGAACTGAAAACTGATGCAAGGCTTCGAGTAACAAGCCCTGTTTCAAATAGTTATGGGCTAAATTCCAGTGAGAAATATTGATTTGCCCGCAAGCACGCATCGGTGCGGTTAAGGTGATACTCTGACATATACTCAAGAAATTTGGCTCGGTGCGATGCTTTATAGCCATAATTTGGGGACTTTTTTATATTTTTTTCTTAAATCCTTTGATGATAAACCGAAGGAATGAGCACTAAACCGCGCTTGATAGTGCACGAGAAGTATCGGCATACGACAAACGAAAAAAGCCAACAATCCCAGCTCAGGAGAAGCCCGATGTTTGCTCATGATGCTTGCAATTAGAAAATCGACATTGGGTTGCAGTCCTGTATTGTCCGAAATAGATCGCGCAAGCGAACTGAAGGGGCGCATAGGCATCTGAAAGCGTGAAAAAAAGAAATCAACTCGGACATCCCGTTGCATAATCGGGTGACCAAACCCTAGCCAGGGTTTGTCTTTGCAATAATGCGTTACCGCCGGCCTCAAGATTCCCGGCTTCAATCTCATGGAGGACACTAGAAAGTCGCATGATAGCATATTTGCAGGCTCCCATATGCGCCGGGGCCAGTGGCACAAAACTCACCGATTAGTGCAGAAATGACGTCGCTCTTGGTACTGGCAATAAATCTTATCGTGGTGGTTGTGGGTGTCACAATACCAAACCCGCCCAGCAGTAGAGACATGCACCGGCAAAGCATATCAATATCCCAGTCGGAAGAAGCTTCCTTGCTAGTTAATGCTAACCAAAAAGCACGCTCAAAGGTATTGCAATTTTCGATCTCCGGCGAATCGGAAAACTGTTGGGAAGAGCGCGCCAATGCAATAATCCGCGGCATCAGCAAGATAATTTTAAGACAACCACCGTCGCTTACGGGAGCCATGACCTTACCCTGAGCCGCCGAAACCTCAACTTGCGATAATAACATCATAAAGCGCTGCGTTAAACTCAAAGATGGCAATGCATTGATCAGTTGATGCATCGCCTGCAGTTTGGCTGTAGGGTTCGTCTTTTGCAGTTCGGCGCTAGCATTCTGAATCAGCCGATCCATCTGTTCTTCATTAAGAAGGTTGCCGGTCAGTGCAAACCATGCGTTCTGCAAATAAAGGTTTTCATCGGCAATATCAATCAAATTACATCCACGAATAAACAATACGTTATTATCTAAATCATAATTATCAATAACATCATCTGACGTGATTTACTCCTGCTGCTCCGGTGACACGCTATAAAACCTTATGTTGACATTTATCGTATGCGAATTCCCTGATACAATTTCATTACACAAATTATCAAGTTGCATTACAGGACTCCCTTGCGTCATAAACTAGCAGGCATTTCCCTCTGGATGAGAAAAGCAAATCGCTATATTCGACGAGGGTGAGGTTAATACGCCCGCGCTTTTTCATATAGGCTTCATAAATATCCGACAAATGATAGATTTCCTCAGTTAGTTCGGACAAATCAAGGTTGTGAAATACTTCGCAGCAGATTTTAATATCCATAATCTCTTGTCTATCCGCGGATAAAGACAATACAATTTGAACAATCACATCGGGCAATCTTCGATTAATAATTTTGAATATTTTTTCATGGCTAATCAAATTTCCCATGAAATTAAAATCAACAGCATTGCGTTTAATACCTTCAAAATAGAGGTCACCATTTTCAACGGATAATGTGCCCATATCGCCCACGGAATATCTGATAAGTTTGCGCGAGACATCGGGATCCAGCGATGTCACTAGCAGCCCTCTCTTATCTTCATATTCAAAGAAAAAATCATCGCTGAAGAGCAGGTGCCGATTAAGCCGCCCTTCGGAGGACATACCAATGAAACCGCACTCCGACAAACCATATAAACCAATTATCCGCAGATCGGCGCCCAGCATCTCGCGCAGATAGTTTTCATGCACACCCAGCATCGATTCACCGGTAAAGAGCACTTTTTTAATTGCCAGTGGAACCCCAAGGCTGAGCATAGCTTCAACGAACTGAACGATGGTGCTGGGCACGCCAAACAGTACCGAGAGCCGTATTTCAGCCAGAAACTCGAAATGACTCTTCAGCAGCAGGGCATATCGCCAACCGGCACGACATGTGCACGGCAATGTTTTACAATTTCACACGCCAAGTAGTGTAAAGATGAAAACAGATTAATCGTAAACAGGTTGCCAACAACATCCCCTGGGGAAAAAAATTGCCGCGCGCGCAGGTTACGAATTAAATTATGCTCTGATGAGCTGACCGCTTCCTTACTGGATTTTAGACGAACGCTGACCATTTTCATCGCCCCAGTGATGCCACTTGTAGCACTAATCAGCATCGGTAAGTGTTCACCCGCAGAGTCCACTTGAGTCAAAGAACCACTATCACCAGTGATCGAATAAACGCGTGTACTTATCCTAACCAAATCGCGGAAAGCAATGTAATCGAGTGCATGGCAGCCAGTTATTGCCGTTATACGTGGTTGCATTTTTGCATACATTTCAGCACAGAAATAATCCATGATAACTCAGACCTTTTTAATAAAAATTGCACAACCCAGAGCTGCTAGACCTTCTCCACGTCTCACTGTCCAGCTCATCTCACTAAGATCGCAGCCATATAAAAAATCGGTGATACCGGCTAATGTGAATTTTTCTTCTGTGGACATAGCTGCCACACCGCATTCACGACGTGATTGGTTAAAAACACCCAGTGCTGTTTCTTCTGCATCAGCTAGGGGTTCATGGATGATAATACGACCGCCGCGATCTAAAACACGGCACAACTCCTGTAATCCTTTTTTAGGTTCAGCCCAGTGATGAATTACGGAACGGGCATAAATCATTGAAAAGGAGTTATCGGGAAACGGTAAATTGCTGACGCTGGCTTCAATGATGTTGAATGCATGCTGGTATTTTAACTCGGTACATTTTTTAACACAAAACTGAACCATACGGGGATCAATATCAACCCCGTAAAAGAAATAGTCTGTGAGTTTTTGGGAGCGGTAAAGCTTGAAAAGCATGTGGCCAGTTCCCATGCCAATATCGAGAATTTTTTCTTCGCAGAAGTAACACCAGATGCTTCTTCCAGAACTCTTTCCATCAAATACGCATTCCACGGTGATGTACCTTCAGTAGCATACCTTTCATAGTGCTCAGGGGTGATATTTACCAGTAAATCATTCATCACATATTCCTCTAAATGAAGCTAGTTATGGCATTGCCATAAACTCGTTAAAAACTAACTGGGTATAGAAACGGTTACGTCCTCATATAAGAGGTCATCTAAAATAATTGATTGCAAACATGCATCCAGCAAAACAACGGTTATCACAGATTGACAAAGATAATAGCAGTTACAAATAAACGTCATCCCTTTAAACACAAATGTATTCCCAACGTACCGAAAAACACATCGCGTCCTGTCATGTTCAACTAAAAAGTAATCATTTATATCAAAAGTACACGCCGAGATGGCGCATAATGCCTTATACAAGCTCTCCATGCAGCTAAATATTGTGGTGCATAGCCGATTATCCAGCACCTGCCCTTCTGGAAAGTTCGCGCATTTTTCACAGTAATCTAGCATAAATGGCCTCGGTAGTTTTTTTTCTCAATAAATTCGATATCAACCACGACAGACTGAATCCGCGGATCATTATTAAGCAACATAATACTTTTACTCCGTCCATGGCTCACAGAACTGTGTGACATCTTTACATCTGGCAAAATCCGTTTAAATATATCGATAAAAAGTACCTTCGCCATTTCACGGTGCAATATCACTCTCGATGTACGTCTCGTCGATACAGGCAAATAACGATGAAGCCTATCAATAGCTAAAAAATAGGTATAAAAAGAATGGCTCACAATGCACAGATAATTGTTTGCACGGCGATTAACATACACTCTGCTCATACCATGAGCTTTATCTACACGGTACATTTTATTTTCCCTGTATTTGTCGTGGCAATTTTTCTGATATTTACTTTAAATGCATACTGATACCATTTATCAGTCAATAGTTTAGTAACGACTTTAACCTGCTCACTATTTGCCGACATATCAAGGTTGAGATAAAGATCGCCGTTCTGTGCTTTTGAAAAGTAATGCCTTAAACATCCGGCATACTTAATAATGTCATTTGAGATCAGTTGAACTGGGATAAACTTACCATTGTGTTTAAATTCATTAACGGCTCTGGCTATCCAGTAATAGCATTCGGATTCATCTTTAACAAACAGGTCGCCGGAATCAAACCATTCATCACGCGGCTTTAATTGCAAGGAACTATCAACATAACCATCACACGCGAAAGGCGTTTTATAAAACGTACGGCGCACTGAATCAGAAGCATCCGCCCGATCAATGGGGCGCAAATCAATTTTTATATCACTCACCAAAGCCTTACCCGGCGCTACAACGCCATATTTACTGGTTCTTTCAATCGTGTAGCGAACAGATCTTATTATGAAACAAGCGCGGTCCGGATTCGGTCTGACCGAAGTTATTCCATAACGTCGTACATGATGAGAGGATACCCGATGCTTGTACGGTGAGCAAACGATCGGATGCATTCAAGATATTTTGCACATGGATTCGGCTTTTGGTAAAAATTGTCGCTTACTACCAGCATCCAGTCACCGATTAAAGGCAAGTTGGTAATGCTATAGTGCGAAACGAGTTCACCAATATTACTTATTTGAAATTTTTCAAATACCAGTTTGCTATCCGATAAGAAGGCACATAGCATAGTAGAGAGACCATGCATATACTGCACTGGGAAATAACACAATGAGCAATCTTCATTACTTAGTCCAAGAGATTGGCTCACCGCGATGGCATTCTCAATCAGAATATTTTCATGATATTGAATCAACTTGGGTTTACTGGTTGTTCCGGAGGTACAAAAATAGAAATGCGCGCACGGATATGCTGTAAAATCAGCCAGATTTTCGTTCACAGTTGAAAGACAGTGATCAAACGCGATATTAATCCGGTGACTGATGATATTAATATCCCTGACTTCATGGCTCATTACAACAGCCGCAATGCAATCAGCATCAACCAGTATATCAACAATGTCTAAATCATGAATACTGACGATCCAAGCTTTCAATTTTAGCACAGACGCAACAAAATAGCTAATCATGCCTTCGAAATTATTTCTAATCACAAAAACAAACAGCTTATTTTGCTCCCCTTGCGGGCGATCACGACAATATCTAACTACTGTATCTGCACACCCTTTTGTCATCATGCTGACATCCTCTGCCGAATAATGACTGTGATGACAAATCACTTGCCAGTTTCTTTCTAATAAGGAATATATTGTTAGCATGAGGTGTCCCTTACAGATATTGTGGATTCCCTAAAACCAAGCTGCTTGCGCCACCGCCCATACCAAATGAGTTTTTCAATGCGTATTTAAGCGGTCGGTACTGATGCTCCCTCACAAGCGCAATACCAGCGGGCAATTGAGGATCGATTTCATCACAATTCAAAATTTTGGGCAAAACATTGTTCCGAAAAGAAACCAGTACACCCAAAATTTCCATCGCACCGGCAGCAGCAATCAGATGCCCGTGCCAAGATTTTGTCGCCACAATCGCCGGGTTGTGCGCGCCAAAAACCGTTCTGATTGCACTGGCTTCGTGCTGATCATTTTGTACTGTCGATGTCCCATGTGCATTCACAAAATCAATAGCGGTACGGTCAACATCCGCATGTTCGATGGCCCGCTCCATCGACAGTTGCATTTCGAGATCATCTTTATGCGGCGCTACAATATGCTGTGTGCAAAGTGCACCGCCGTAACCCAATAAATAGGCCAACGGCTCACGCTGCCGCGCCAATACGTTAGATAATTTTTCAATAACAAACAGACCTGCACCCTCCGCTAAAACAAATCCGCTACGATGCCGGTCAAAAGGCCGCGAACGCCGTGGTCCACTGTAGTTTTGATCAGTCGATATCACTCCCATTCCTTCTAATCGTGCAAGGTATAAAATCCATTATTGCACCACCATCTTTACGCTTAATAAAAATGCAAGACAGTTTCTATCAACCTATTTACAACAGCAATATTATCATGACAGCTATCACTCGAAGTTTATGATTATATTGTGAATAGTCACTCTGCTTTTGAATGGGGTATGAGACACTAATGCGTTAAGATTAATAAAAAGAGTAGCATTATTAATGATAGCAATTATTACTCTGTTGAGATTATTAGCACTCGTTACTTATCTATTGGAATTTTTTCAACGAGTTATTACTATAAGCTTAGAAACCATGAAAGTCGTTAGAAACTTTACCAAAATTAGAAACTTAGAGAAACTGAATAGATTTATGAAGTTAACTTACCTCATAAGGATTTCTTGAGTACTCATTTAAAACTACAATCTATAAGTTAATCATTTTGTGTTGATTATATACAATCTTAAAAGGAATAATATATCATTGCGACCTCCTGAAAAGAGAGGATTTAAAATTTTGAAAACTCTTATTTAAATTGCTTTAAGACTTTTAAGAAATTCTCTATTAAACAAGATTAGATTTTTCTGGATTACCTTTAAGAGATTATATCACAATTTAAAATGAGAACTCTATACTATTCAAAAGTTTTTTAAGATTAGTTTGACATATTCATTTTATTGAAATGAAATAATAGAGATTGAGCTTTCTTTTAAACACATTTTATTTGTTGTATTTATATTAGGTTGTAATGTCTATATGGGTTATTTTTTTGAAAAATTGACAATACCTAACATATGTAAAAATAAGCTTTTTCTCTAAAATACCAACGTGCAAAATTCAAAGTCTCATTAAAATCATAAGAAGTATTTATTCAGTGAGTTGAAAAAATTGATACAATCTATGTCATAGGTTTATCATTTATATTTTAAAAATTATAATCGACTGAAATGTAGTTTTGTTATTTTTGAGTAAGATTTTTTATAGGGTGCAGAATGAAGTGATAAAATCGATATAAGTTACAAAATTTAATTAAAAGAGATTTAAATAATGTGTATATGTATTGAATTTTCTCATGGATTAAGCTTTTTTTATTTAAGATATGAATGATATTAAAAAATATGGATGCAACCAATAGTGTTGATGAATTTTTTAACAAAATAAGTATATAGATATCTTAAAATAGCTGGATGAGGTGATTTTAAATGGTAGAATTAAAGGCACATACGGCTCTTTTAAGCTATCGAATGATTGGTTTTTGCTTATGTCCTGTTATTCCTTTTTATTTGTTCTTTCGTGCTATTCGTGGAAAAGAAGAGTGGTGTCGCAAAAAAGAGCGTTTAGGTAAAAGTTCTCATATACGCCCCCAAGGTTCGTTAGTTTGGTTGCATGCAGCAAGTGTTGGAGAAACACTTGCACTTGTTCCACTTATAAATTATATTTTATCATTGGAAATCAATGTATTAATGACAACTGGGACGGTGACATCTTCTACTCTTGTGAAAAAATATTTTGGTAATAGGTTGATTCATCAATATGCTCCTTTGGATTTAGATTTTGCAGTGCGCCGTTTTATTCGTCATTGGAAGCCTGATCTCGTCTTAATTTGTGAATCAGAAATTTGGCCTCTTCGTATTAAAGAACTTGCAAAAATGCGTATTCCGCAGATTTTGGTTAATGCCCATATGTCTGAACGTTCTTTTAAAGCTTGGCAAAAACGACGTGTTCTTGCCAAACATATTTTTAAGGATATTGATTTGGCGATTGGTCAAAATGAAAGAGATGTAGCTTATTACCATACACTTGGCGTAAAATCTGTTACGTTTTCTGGTAATCTCAAGGCTGATGTTTTTCTGGTTGAAAATCAAGAATTGCTTGCACGTTATCGTAATGCTATCGGCAATCGCCCAGTTTGGGCAGCTGTTTCAACGCATGAAGGGGAAGAGGAGATTGCTTTTGAGGTCCATAAAATTGTTAAAAATTATTTGCCAGATTTATTAACAATTATTGTGCCTCGTCATCCAGAACGTTCAGAAGATCTTATCAGAAAATGCGATAATAAGGGGTTAAGTTTTATTCGTAGGAGTAGAGATGCTGTTCCAAACATGAATACCGATATTTTATGGGGAGATACCATTGGAGAAATGGGACTTTTTCTTCGCTTATCGAAAGTTTCTTTCGTTGGTAAATCGTTATGTGGAAATGGTGGACACAATCCATTGGAATTGGCTTTGCTTGGTTCCGCTATTTTGACAGGGCCTCATGTTTCAAATTTTCAAGAGATGTTCAAACAATTTCTAACGCGTGATGCAGCATATATGGTTCAAGATACAAAACAGCTTGCTATTCAGGTGTATAAGCTTTTAACAAATGAAACATTGCGGCAAGAAATGGTTGATAAGGCTCATGAAGTGGCAACAGGTATGGCAGGTGCATTTGAGCGCACATTAAAGATTTTAGATCCATTTTTACAACCCCTTGTAATACAAACAGGTTTACGTCAGCGTCAGGGTAGATATGCATATTAGCGCCCCTCGTTTTTGGTGGAAAAATAAAAGCTTTTTGCGTTTTGTGTTAGCTCCAGTTTCATGGGGGTATGGTTATTTTTCAAGTCGTTTTATGACAAGACAGCCTCCCGTGATTGATCTGCCAGTTTTGTGTATTGGAAATTTTACATGTGGTGGTGCGGGTAAAACGCCGGTTGTTATTGCTTTTACAAAAGTGGCTAAAGAACTTGGTTTCGTACCTGGTATTATATCTCGTGGTTATGGTGGATCAGTTAAAGGGGTACATCTTGTAAATGAAAAATATGACAATGCACGCGATGTTGGAGATGAGGCACTTTTACTTGCACGGCATGCTTTTGTAGCTGTATCACCTAATCGTTATGCAGCGGCACAACGGCTTAAACAAGAGGGATGTAATCTTATTTTAATGGATGACGGATTTCAAAGTCGCCGTCTTTATATGGATTATGCGTTACTCGTTGTTGATGCGATGCGCGGTTTTGGTAATGGAGCTGTCTTTCCAGCAGGACCTTTGCGCGTACCATTAAAAACGCAGTTTTCTTTTATGGATAGTGTTTTATTGATTGGTCACTCCGATGCGCCTGATAATGTCGCTTTTTTTGTTTTGCGTACTGGAAAGCCTTTATATCGTGCTCATCTTAAAGCCAGTGCCTCTGATGAGGTTTCAGGAAAATCATTTTTGGCATTTGCTGGTATTGGCAATCCAGATAAATTTTTTAAATCTATTAAAGAATTGTCTGGTCATGTGGTGCAAACTTATATATATCCAGACCACTATTTTTTCACAGATAAAAATTTAAAAAGCCTTATACAAAAGGCTAAAATGCACAATTTATGGCTAGCAACAACAGCTAAAGATTATACCCGTATACAGACAATTCACATGCAAAAAGATTTGAAAAATCTTATTATCTTTGATGTGAATGTCGATTTTGTTCAAAAAAACTTCTGTCGTATGGTCCTTGAAGAGGTCATAACCCGCTTTAGAAAACGTTCCCTTGAATTTTCTTGTCTAAAAGGCAAAGGCTAAATTTATAGCTTTTGAGGGGTTATTTTTCTTTTGTTTTTAACAATTGCTTGAGATATGGGTTGCACTCAAGTTCGCGCTGATAGGAGATTTCACAACTAGCATATGCTTCTTGGCGGTGATGATTCCAATATTTTAAATCATCTATAGGGATTTTTTGCCCGCTAACAGCACAAATGGTATAGGTACCATATTCTATAATGTCATATCCATTATTAGAATAATGAATTTTTGCTTCGCGTTCACCATTGGGAAACATTATAACTCCTTTTTACTTGATACAAGAGATTCAAGAAAAGTGCCATAAAATATATTATAAAGTCGAGAGTTAATTTTAAAATATTTTTCTTGTAAAAATGATGAAGGGCTTATTTTCTGCCAAAAAGCCGTTCTATATCTGCCAATTTGAGTTCAATATAAGTAGGGCGTCCATGATTACATGTACTTGTATTAGGTATTGCCTCCATTTGTCGTAATAGTGTGTTCATTTCTTCGGGGCGTAAAAGGCGCCCTGACCGTATTGAGCCGTGACAGGCCATCGTTGCTGCAACATAATCAAGCATTGCTTTTAAATTATTTGTTGTATCATACTCAGCAGCCTCATCTGCGAGATCTTTAATAAGGGCTTGGACATTGATCTCTCCTAACATGGAAGGTGTTTCACGCACAACAATTGCTCCTGGTCCAAATGGTTCTATTCCTAATCCAAATTTTTGCAAAGCATCTTTATGCGTTAAAAGGCATGTTGCATCCTCTTCAGAGAGTTCTACAATTTCAGGAATAAGTAATAACTGTGAAGGAAGTGGTTTGGAATAAAGTGCATTTTTGAGTGCTTCATAAACCAATCGTTCGTGAGCTGCATGCTGATCGACAATGATCAAACTATCTTGTGTTTGGGCGATAATATAGTTTTTATGGATTTGTGCTCTGGCCGCTCCTAATGGATAAGATAACTCTTCTGATGAAGATGTCGTGCTTGGAATGTATGCATCCCCACTTGGTGTATTTAAGCCCTCCATAATAGGAGCGGCATCTTCTTTTAAATCAAAAGAGTGAGTACTATCCAATGGTTTTTGGACCATTGGAGCGCTGGTAAAATGATGAGGTTGTGAACTGTAAGAAGAGAACTGGTGCGTGTTCTTAAAACTGCCTAATGGTTGTTGTGCCAATGATTGTTGTGTTTGAAATGCAGCAAGCATTGCTTCAGAACGGGTTGAAGTAGGACGAATACCAGATTGCTGCAATGCTTCACGAATAGCTCCAACAATCAAACCACGAATTAATCCTGGATCACGGAATCGTACATCAGCTTTGGCTGGGTGAACATTAACATCTACCTCAGCAGGTGGGAGGTCAATAAAAAGAATAGCGACAGGATAACGATCTCGTGTCATGACATCAGCATAAGCGCCTCGGATAGCGCCCCATAGAAATTTATCACGCACGGGACGTCCATTAACATAAGCAAATTGATGAAGGCTGTTATTTCGGTTGAAAGATGGCAAACAGGCAAAACCTGATAAGCGCACCGCTTCGCGTTCAGCATTCAGCGCAATGCTATTAGGGGCAAATTCTTTTCCCATAATCTGCGTAATACGTTGTAATTGTCCTTGAATATTATTTTCTGTAGCAGACAATTCCATAGATGTTCTGTCTAGTCCTGAAAGAGAAAAGCGGATATGTGGAAATGCGATAGCAATTCGCTTAATCATATCGCTAATAGCATTTGTTTCAGCCCGATCAGTTTTCATAAATTTTAATCGTGCCGGCGTGACAAAGAAAAGATCACGAACTTCAACAATTGTTCCAAGATTCGCAGCAGCTGGTTTGGGTCCTACAATTTTTCCTGCAGTAACGGAAATTTCAGCAGCGCTCTCAGCATCTTTTGTTCGTGAAATGAGTTTAAGTTTAGCAACAGAACCAATAGAGGGGAGGGCTTCTCCTCTAAATCCAAGGAAGCAGATATTGTGTACGTCATCGGTAATCTTTGAGGTACAATGGCGAGAAACTGCTAAAGTTAATTGATCTGCAGGAATTCCATAACCATTATCACTCACCTTTATAAAATTTTTTCCACCATTTGCTGTAATAATTTCAATGCGTGTTGCACCAGCATCAATAGCGTTTTCAACAAGTTCTTTGACAACATTTGCTGGTCGTTCAATAACTTCACCGGCGGCGATTTGATTAATAATATTTTCGCTAAGATGGCGTATAATCATAATAAATTCTAACAGGAATCTTAAGGGTTCTATAGAAAATTATGATAACATCATTTGCGAGACATTCAAGAATAAGAGAGCATGAGAGGTATTATTTTTACAATACCTCCTATTTTATTTTATGTTAACAAGTCGGTTGGAAAAAACATAAAAATAGTTTTTATCACTTTAAAATAGCTTGCACCAGTTTATCATCTAGGTCAAAAAAGAAACAATGTAAAAAGGGAAGGCAATATATATGGCGCGTATAAGCGGTATTTTAGCAGATAGTGATATACAAGCTTTGATTGAGAATAACTTTCTCAAGGCTCAGTATCCATTTGATAGATCTCAAATACAACCAGCAAGCCTTGATCTTCGTTTAGGGGAGAAAGCTTATCGTATACGTGCTTCTTTTATGCCGGGACCTGATACAAAAGTTTTGGATAAGCTTGAACGGTTAAAGTTGCATGAGTTTGATTTACGAGACGGAGCCGTTTTGGAAACGGGGTGTGTTTATATTGTTCCTCTTTTAGAAAGTTTAGCTTTACCAGAATTCTTATCTGCTGTTGCCAATCCCAAAAGTTCTACAGGACGATTAGATATTTTTACACGTGTCATTACGGATAATGCTCAGGAGTTTGATAAAATTTGTGCTGGTTATCATGGTCCACTTTATTTGGAAATTAGTCCACGCACATTTCCAATTTTGGTGCATACAGGCTCACATTTATCACAGCTTCGGTTTAGAAAAGGGCAAAGTTATTTAAATGAAATAGAGTTGCACACTTTGCAAAGGCAAGAAACACTGATATCGGATGATTTTCCTAATATTAGTGTTGGTGGTATTGGTCTTTCCATTAATTTAAAGGGAGACAAAAACGGGCTTATAGGTTATCGTGGTAAACATCATACAAGTGTTATTGATATTGATAAACGTGCCGTTGCCCACGTTTTAGATTTTTGGGAACCTCTTTTTGATCGTGGTCAAAGGGAGTTGGTTCTTGATCCTGATGAATTTTACATTTTAGTTTCACGAGAGTCTGTTCATGTGCCTCCGCTTTATGCCGCAGAAATGACACCTTTTGATCCTTTAGTTGGCGAGTTTAGGGTGCATTATGCAGGCTTTTTTGATCCAGGATTTGGGCATAAGGAGGCGGGTGGAAAAGGAGCAAGAGCGGTTTTAGAAGTGCGGAGCCATGAAGTTCCTTTTATCTTAGAGCATGGTCAAATTATTGGCCGTTTGGTCTATGAGCATATGCTTAATCGACCATCAACCCTTTATGGACATGATGTTGGATCACATTATCAAGCACAGGGTTTAAAGTTGTCCAAGCATTTTAAATGAGTTGGGAACTACGAATTTTGATAACATGTATGCAGAAAGCGTATTTTAGATAAAAGAAAATTTTGTGCTTCGCAAAACTGGCGTCATGCATTCTATTTTTAATTTCCAAGGTTATCTCATCTCTTGCATTTGAGAGGGTATGAGAGGCATTTTTACTTCTTTTTTCAAGAGGTTCTATCTATACGAACTCCATTTATGATGTGCAAAAGAATAGTTTTGATTATTTCATCGTGACAAAATTTACAATGAAAGAATTTTACTATATTCAATATGTTATTCATATTTATTATTATAATAAATCAATAGGTTAATAAAATTCAACATAACAGTAGCTACTCACTTTTCAAAGTAAATATGCGAGATTGGATGCTGCAATTGACTCAATTTTTCTAGAGTGTAATAACCAGTATATTTTATTCCGCATAAAAATTATCCTTAAGAGTTAATAAATAAGTTTTCACTCCAGTTTAGTAACAATTATTTTCAATAAACATTATTCTAATTTTAGTAACTCATTTATAGCCTCAAGATATAATATTGCTAGAAAATTATTCAATTAAATATGAAGGTTTCTATTGGTATGAACATTAAAAGTTTTTATGCTTTATATGAATTAGGCACTATATATTTTTATAAACTTTCATGAATAAGTAACAGATCTCAGTTTTGAATATTGATATAAGAAGATTTCTGCATGTATGCGACAGCTTTATTTCCAGTATTAATAAAGGATTTTTTCATCTTTTGGAGGAGATTATGATTTATACTTAATGACACTCTATATTCTTAATAACTGATAATGTAAGGATCTTTGGAGGGAGAAGCGACTTTAAATTATGACTAATTAAGCTACGGAGCAATCGCTTTCGAAGAGGGATTGCTTTAAAGAGAGTATAACATTTTAATTGCACATGAAGAATATATGAGTAGATACGTTATTAATGATACTTCATACTGTGAGATTTTAAATTTGGATAAGAGCAATAAAGACGTTGTTTTTATCAATTAGTTTTTTTAGAAAGTGGCAGTCTCTGTTGCTTCTATCTATTCAATAGAGTGCTTTGGGAGAATAGCGAATAGGTAGGTACATGGATTCGCTTTTATGCGTTTTAGGATGTTTTCTCTTTTCATTTAGGAACAATGGTGCCATCAATGATTATTTCTTCAACACTTGATTATCGTAAGGCAGCAAAGCGTCGTCTTCCTCCCTTTCTTTTTCACTATATTGATGGTGGGGCTTATGCTGAAGAAACGATGCGACGTAATTGTACAGATCTTCAAGCACTTGCATTGCGTCAAAGGATTCTAAGGCAAGTTGGTGAAGTTGATCTTTCAATCAAGCTTTTTGATCAGACACTTGATTTACCGATTGTACTTGCGCCTGTTGGGCTAACGGGCATGTATGCACGTCGTGGAGAGGTAAAAGCAGCGCGTGCCGCAGCGGCAAAAGGGATTCCTTTTACTCTATCCTCTGTTTCAGTTTGTCCTATTGCGGAAGTGCAAGAAGCGGTTGGAGGTGCATTTTGGTTTCAACTTTATGTTCTCAAAGATCGCGGTTTCATGCGTGATGCACTAGAACGGGCTTGGTTGGCTGGTGTACGCACGTTGGTTTTTACAGTTGATATGCCAATTCCTGGTGCACGTTATCGTGATGCGCATTCGGGAATGTCTGGTCCTTATGCTGGTTTACGTCGTTTTTTACAAGCTTTGACTCATCCATATTGGGCTTGGAACGTTGGTGTTATGGGGCGCCCTCATGATCTTGGAAATGTCTCTGCTTATCTCAAAAAGAAAATTGCATTGGATGATTACGTTGGTTGGCTTGGTGCAAATTTTGATCCATCAATTGGTTGGCATGATTTACAATGGATTCGCGATTTTTGGAAAGGAAAAATGATTTTGAAAGGTATTCTTGATCCAGAAGATGCACGAGAAGCAGTAAAATTTGGTGCGGATGGTATTGTTGTTTCTAATCACGGCGGACGTCAGCTTGATGGTGTATTATCAACAACACGAGCGTTGCCTGCAATTGCGGATGCTGTAAAGGATTATTTGACTATTTTAGTGGACTCAGGTGTTCGTTCTGGTCTTGATGTTGTACGCATGATAGCACAAGGTGCGGATGCTGTTATGATTGGCCGTGCTTTTGTTTATGCGCTTGCAGCAGCAGGTAAGAAAGGTGTTATGCATCTCCTTGATCTTTTTGCCAATGAAATGCGGGTAGCTATGACACTGACTGGTACTCAGACAATCAAAGATATTACACGCAAGAGTTTAGTAAATATAGATGTTTTTAAGCAATGAAAGCAATATGTTATACTTCTTTCAGAAAAAGAAAGTCTTTTTATAGAGGAGCATAATTATATATTTTAAAAAATATGTTGACAGTTAAAGTTAAATAGAAAAGATCAATAAGCTCCTCTATAAAATCACAGAAAATACTCAGTAACTACAATAATATTAAGTATTAATAATAATAAACACGAAAAAAAACAATAATAACATTGCATACATATTTTATTTACTTTATTAAAAGCTCATTCTACGGATAAAAAGGAACAAGCGCTGATATTAAAGGTAAAACAACTGTTGATATAGAAAAAATAGCTATAAATAATGCTGTGAGCATTTTTCCCTCCTGTATATAAAAAACATTAAAATATAATATGTTAATTACTTCTTTTCCATATTGGCATAAAACGTAAATTTATAAAATCCATTTAGTTTTATTTTAATATAAATAATATTAATTATAGTATATAAATAAAATTATTAAAAATGTCAATATGTATTTATTTTAAGCTATAATTATAATAAAAAATGTATCTAATAGATAATATTTCTATAATCTATATATTATTTATATTAATTATCATTGGATAATATATTATATGGATATGATATTGTTTTTATGGAGTACATTTTTAAGCAATGAAAAAAATATCCGTACTATCTTTAAAAAAGCTCGTTTACTGAGAGCAAAACTGCGTGAATTAATGTGCTTTTCTTTCTTATTTTCTTGTATTCTCAATGATTTATGATGTTTTTGAACTGACGAGCATATTAGGAAGCAGTTGAATATTTTTTGTATAGTATGTCATTTCTAACACTATTTATGCGTTCTCGATTGATTTTATAACTTGTTAAAATATCCAGTTCGTTTTTATTGCAGATGGGGATGGTGGGGGGGGGGCAATGATACAAATTGGCATAGAATGTTTTGTTCCATAAGCGATTTAACAATTGCATCTCCAAGCTTCTCCTTTGATACTATGCTCTTCACAGACAACAACAGATTGGTGAGATTGGCATAACTCACTGATCTATTATCTCAAAGTTGAATTGTTGGCACACTTGTAAGCGTTGGGATAACTTCATGTTTTTTGAAGCTCTTCAGCAACATCAAGACAAATCTGAATAGTTTCTTCAGTAGTAGGTAAGAGAACATCTTTTCCTTTTTTAAACAGAAGTTTTGCTGATATCAATTTTTGAAGCATTTTTATGAATATTTATAACAACACGCTTTCCTAAACCTATATAAATGGGTACAAGATTACTTAGAGTAGAAAGAATTACAGTTTCCATTTGATCGAATTACTACTCATAAGTAATTGGATAATATTTACTTTATCGCTGAATAAAAAAGAAAAGTTTTTCTCTCTTTAAATAGAGGATGGATTGTCATCTAGCCAATAGGGATAGTTTGCGAGAAATTTGTTCGATGCAAAACGACTTAACATTGCAGTTACTTTTTATCATTTGAAGCTGTGAAAAGAAGGCTAAGATAGATGAAAGAATGTAAAAAATGATGGATACATTTTAAGATAAAAAATTATAATTTTGTTAATTCTACACCAGTTGCTGCCGATATTGGTGGCAAAAGAAATTTGATCAAAAAATATCAAAATTATTTGAGAACATTCCTCATAGCATGTAGCATTAAACCTTTTTGTTGGTATGGGTGAGATTTTCTTTGAGCAGAAATTGATTCTATCTCCTGAAATCAGCAATAATCTCTCAGGTTATGTCGTAAACTTTTTAGGGATGTTACAACGCCACTATCGTCCTTTTATGAAAATGTTAGCATTTCAGATGAGCAGTTGTGAGGAATTTCAACGTTTAATACAGCAAGATCCAGAAACTCTCACGGATTTAGAACGGGCTTCAAGATTTTTATATTTACAGCGATTAAGTTTTAGAGGGAATGTAAATCGTACGATGAGAGTAGAAAACCATCGTAGCGCGCGGGGGGCTTAAGCCCTTCCAATTTGAATGCGTGCTAAAACTTATTTCCACTGTTTAGCAGGTGTTAGCATTGAACATTTAGACTGGTCTGATTTTATTGTGCGTTATGATCGCCTAAAAATCTTGTTTTATCTTTCACCACTTTAATTGTGGTTTTGAAGGTTATTAAAGAAAGGATTTTTATAAGCGGGAGGATTATCAGCCGATGTCTAAGCTGCTTGCATAATAAGAGGGAGTTTTTTGTCTTTAAACAATATGCTAGAAATTCAAAAAACTTTAGTTAACTTTATACACCATCTTATACAGACTGCTCTGCAAATAACACAATTGCTGGTAAGGAATGGGGCATCACCAATTTTGATTTCTAAAAAAGAAACAATACGTATTAAATAGTCTTTAACTTTACAGACTTTTTGAGAATCCTTTCAGAATCTTTTGAAAAAAGTGAACTGATAGAAGATATTTCTATCAAAATATAGCAACTTTTCTAACAAGTTAGGAATAAATCTAAAAATATACATTAAATATAAAAACAGTACGATATGTAGGCAATCTGGGCTTTAGAAACAAGAATCAGAGCGTATAAAGATGCATAGAGGTGAGATTGAGACATATCATTTTTATGATTCAATAAAAAATAAAAATTAAAGAAAAAATTTTATATCAAAAATTTAAGGTGGTTTAAAAGGTGGACAGGCAATGCATGGAAGGATGAGCGAGAAGGTGAATTAGGGGAGAGCGATTTATAGATTATCAGTATCTTTCTAAAAGTATCTTCTCAAGATAAATATTGTGATGAAATAAGATTGTAGTTGAATGTTCGAAAAGATAATACGCACTCTTAATTTTTCCGTTATACACATCACAATAAAAGCCGTGAAAGGCACGGTCTTATTACAAACTTTCTCTAAAAGCAGTACATGAGTTTGCAAGATATTACCGTAATATTTTAAAAGAAGGATTTTATTTCAGAAAAAAATTATCTTAAAATAGTAAAGCAATATTTTTCAAGAAATTGCTAGGCGACTTTTGAAAGTAAAAAAGCTAAGTTAAAAAATAAAAGCAAAAATGGTTGTTGGTTTTCTCGACTGGAGTTGCATGTCATTTCCCACATAGGGAATTTACCTATAGAAAAATTAAAAGCCAAGATCATTCACAATGTTTTCCCGCCACTTTAGCATGAAAAAGCAGATACAGTGCGAAAGTATTTGCCTTATCGTCAACACCATTATTATAATTAGGAAGTTGAAGCAACGTCATTTACAAATCACATAAAAGCCTTACCATTATTCATTATATAGCTCCGTAGATTTCTTTTCTTCAAGCATGCCAGCCCCTAGATGTTATTTTTGTTGAAAACAGAGCCTTTGTGTATGATCAGTTCTTTGAACGACGATAGTAGTGCAATCCATAAAATCTTTTCTCATCTTCTTTTGATAGGATAACAAAGATGCCCTTAGAATACATCAATAGACTCAATCATTTTACACAAACATAATCTGTTGAATCCTTTAGTTTCAATTCAGACACCTCAGTCACTCTAATTAAATCTAATTGACCACCAGAGTGTTTTAATCCTTTAAGTGCTTTTACTTTTAATCTGAATGTATCCACCTCTTTCAAATCTTTTCATTGATTGATGTTTCAGAGGAATTATATTTTTATCACTTTATTTTCCGTTTATCTCTCCAACCACATAAACGTTCACCTTGTTCGTTATGTTTTAAAATATCTCTCGCCAAATTTGGACTAATGACATTGATATCTTGTCGATTCAAATAAATTGGCAGCCATCCAATACAAGAAGTTCGTTCATTCGTCGCGCAACCAGCTAGAAAGCTTAGTGCGCACATCAGCATCACTTTTCTTATTAATTTCATTTTCTACCTCAAGCCGTGTTGTCGCTATCTTGAAATCTTCTTTTGTTTGCTTTTGCTTCTCAACTTTTTTCCCAAGAAAAAAGGCTTTGACTAAAGCTATAAGAAAAGCTGCTATGAGCGCTGACGTCATTGTCAGATATTTTTTTATCCATAAAATCATAGACGGTGTTCCTGAAAACGTTTAGCAATGTATATCATAGCCGTACAAGCGGCTAAAACCATAATGCCTGCTAGAACCCATTGAACAGGACCATTTCCTGCAAAAAGACCTCCAAGCCCTGAAAAAGAACCTATGATTGGTGCAAGAGCTTCTACTTTGCAAATACCTGTTACGCCTTCTGGTTCTACTACATGATAATTGGGGGCAACATGAGCTCCTTTTGCCCACAATCCTGCTTCGGTTGCTCGGCGATTGACAAGACCTTGGATACGTTTTCCTCCCACTCTTGTCCATTTTTGCAATTCGGTTGGTATCGCTTCATATTCACCTTTATTAAGCTTTTTTAAAAGTGTAGAACTACGAAATGCTGTGATTCCTACATTATAGCAAAATGATACTAATGCCGCGAATTGTTCATCGTTTAAAGGAACGGTAACGGCTTTTTCAACAACAGCTTCATACTCCCTCAAGTCCTGACAAAGGATTTTTTCAGCTTCTTTTTCCGTAATTTGCATATCTTTGTGAACGCTTGGGGCACCAGCAGCACTTGTATGTCCATAACCAATTGTCCAGACACCACCAGAATCTTCATAAGCTGATAAACGCAAGCCTTCCAATTGCTTAATCAATACAAGCCCTTCTTTTGATATTTTTCGCATTATTTTTACCTATAAAAAACTACACAAAGCAGGATATGAATTAAAAACTTACATCTACTCATTTTTAAGAACAGAACAGCGAAAGGGCATAATAAATTCAAAACATCCATAGTGGATTATTTTAAGATCTATATCATTTTTTTGAATAAAGATTATGCTAAATACTATTCATTTTGCAGCAATTGATCTCCATCTAAAGACAATAACTTTATAATAATTCCATTTATAATCAGATAGATTTCACTCACAAATTCTTACAGTTGATCCAGAATGATTTAGAAGAACTTTACTTGAAAAAACTTCAATAATTCCAATGACAAAAAGCATTTTTAACAAAAAATAAGAGACATAATAATTAATGAAATAATTAGGTGTTGATTTTTAAGTAATTTCAAAAGTCATAAATTGCACCACAGAATTTTTTTATAAAAACAAAAAAACATTATAATTTAACATTATATATCTAAAAATTATCTTAGAATCAATGAAACATATACATAACGTGTTATACATATTTAATAAAAAAATCTATAGTTAATTTAATTATTCTTTGTTTTTTCCCCTAATTGCTTAATTTCATTAAAAAATAACTTTATGAAGGATTTTAAATAAACTGTTACATAAAAAACATAATGGATATTTCTCCTCTCTTACAGTCTGTTTCCAACTGAAACAATATATTAGTGGAGCATATTCAATATATAGACCAATGATATTTGATAGTTTTTTTAAGAATATTGTACTGTAATAAATTTGAACAATTAGTTCGGTTTCATATATTTTCTTTTTCATATGAAGCATTTGGTAGGGCGTTCGGGTCCAATGGTATCATCTTTGTCTGGTGTTGTATTGGCTACGTTTCCAGCAGCCTCTTAAACAAATCAATCAAGCTATTGAAATCTTTTTAGAGGCAATAGCACAAGAGACACAAAAGATTTTGACAAAAAGCTGCTTGACAATATAGGAAGCTCTCTCCTCCTAGCATCCCAGCCCATTCACATAACATAAAAAATAAAAAGGCAATGAGATGATATTTGATGATGGCAATAGATATGTAACAATACGTGAGTGTGCACAGCTTTTTAGTATATCCACAACAACGATTCGCAATTGGGTGCTTCAGAGGGGGGCCGGAGCCATATAAGCTAGGGAGAGCAGTGAGGTGGAGAAAGAAAGAGATTTTAGCATTTACTCCAGAGAAAAATACGGAGCAAATAACAACAGATTAGATAAAATTGTATAAACCCTAGAAGGTGGTCTTCAAACAGATAATTAATTAAAAAAAATATATATTTCAATATGTTTAAGAAATAAAATGGTGCCGCATGCCGGATTCGAACCAGCGACCCCATCATTACGAATGATGTGCTCTACCAACTGAGCTAATGCGGCATAGGTTTGTAAGTCAATGAGACAAAACTAATTTGAGGGTAATAGCTAAAAGTACGTATAAAAGCAAGAATGCATTTTTTCAATAATTTATACATATGATAATAATTTGAAGGAGAATTATGTAAAAGTCAGAGGAAAGTATTCTTTGACCTTAATGCTATAAAATGCTTTTCAATTTACGATAGCACTTAAATTAAGAAGCTGGGAATGTAGATCTTTAGGATGAAAAATGGTGTCAAGATAACTTAGTAAAGATAAAAACATTTTCTGATTCTTAAGAAAGAAATTTGTTGCATAGAGTGATTGGGAAAATAAAGATCATCATAAACCTTTTATAATGTGCAAATAGATGAGTAGAATTAGTTGAGAAGTTACTTCTCATTTTTATGGGAAGAAAAAGGGAGGAGGATTAATAAAATTAATCACGTTTTTTATTTAAGAGGGAGTAAAAATCATGTCGGATGAAGATCGGCTGATAGAACTAGAAATGAAGCTAGCTTACCAAGAAAAATTCATTGAGGAACTTTCTCGAGAGGTAACTAATCAATGGAAAAGTTTGGATGAGATATCTAAAAAAGTTGATATTTTAGCGAGACGATTTTCAGATTTAAAAGAACTAGAGTGTTACTGAAGCTGTTATCTTACCATTTTCTCAATAGGGAGAAGGTGCGAAATATTTTTTATCACAATTGCAATTATTTACAGAGGAGTTTTTATTTCACGCATTTTGTTAGACTTGTAGAATAATTTTTATAAGCTTCTTCATTAATTTTAATAAGTTCCAATCTTATAAGGAGAGCTGATATTAGAAGACGTTTTTTATATGGGGTTTCTAGTACGAAAATTAAGAAAAGTTTTTGTAGAGTATTAAAGAAACAGCCATAGAAAAATATATGAACTGCAATATTTTAAGTTTTTTCTGTACAGAGTTTTCTTATAGATGGGAGGTAGATTTATTCGCTAATTTTTTTAAATTGATACAAATAAAGTGATGTTATCGTTATCTATAGAAATCATAAGTGAGCGCCTATATTTATAATGAAGCGTTTTAATTTTTTCTGATGATCAAGTGATCTTCAGTTGTTTTAATAGAGTGAGGGGTTTTAAGCGACATCGATTATGTTATAGTACAGAGAGCTCTAGAAGTTTTTTTAAAGATCAAATGTACTCTTCGTTATATGCATATGATATTTTGTGAAAAGGCTTTTGTTTTTCGTAATTTAAGATACAAAATACTATTGCTAAAGCACCAAAGATAGACCATGCGGGTAAATAAGTGAGAGTAATGCAAATTGAGGACAGAAAATCAGGCATTACCTTGCATAGAGATTGATTAAGGTGATAGATATCTGTTTGCAGAAGGTTTGTTAAAATTTTATTAAAGGGGGTTGTTGTCCAATGTGATGTGATTACAGAGTGTGCGTTATCAATGACCAATGCTATAATGGTTAGTGTAACGAAAATGAAGGACATTAATTTAAATAAAGGGTGGAGCATATTTTTTCTTAAAACTTCAACGGGACATACGTATAATGCACAAAAAAATAAGGAGTTGCATTATGATAAGAAAATAAGTTTACGTTTGTTTTGTGTTTTTTGAAAGAGGTGCCTAATTTTTCAATAAAAGTTGAGGTTAAGTTCAACAAAAGTAGTGAGGCATGATGTCTGAAAAAAAGCACGAGGAATTGAAGCGTAGCCTTCAAAATCGCCATATTCAAATGATTGCTTTGGGTGGCGTTATTGGGACGGGACTTTTTTATGGGTCAACCGAGGCAATTCAATTAGCTGGTCCCTCAGTTATTTTATCTTATCTTGTCGGCGGGCTTATTATGTATTTCATTATGCGAATGCTTGGTGAAATGTCAGTAGAAGAACCGTCTTCAGGAGCATTTAGTTTTTTTGCTTATAAATATTGGGGGAGATTAGCTGGTTTCATAACAGGTTGGAATTATTGGTTTCTTTATATTCTTGTGAGCATGGCTGAACTTACAGTGATAGGGTTTTACCTTGATCATTGGATTTTGATTGATCATTGGAAGACATCTTTCATTGTTCTTTTATTTGTTACATTTGTTAATTTGTTTAATGTTCGTTTTTATGGAGAATTTGAATTTGTTTGCGCTTTGATCAAAGTGGCTGCTGTTATTGGTATGATTATTTTTGGAATTTTTCTCATTGTCACTGGACTAGGGGAAAATCAAGCGAATATTCATTATCTTTGGGACCATGGTGGTTTTTTCCCTTATGGAGCAGTAGGGGTTGTTTTAGCAACTTCTGTAGTAATGTTTTCTTTTGGAGGAACGGAGCTTATTGGTATTGCTGCTGGAGAGGCATCTAATCCACAAAAAACAATTCCAGCGGCTATCCGTCAAGTTATGTGGAGGATTATAATTTTTTATATTGGATCTATCAGCATTATTATGATAATCAGCCCTTGGAATATGATTGGAAAAAATGGTAGTCCTTTTGTCACAATTTTCGAGACTATAGGAATTCCTGCTGCTGGTCATATTTTGAATTTTGTGGTGATTATGGCTGCTATTTCTGTTTACAATAGTGGCATTTATTCTAATGGCCGTATGCTTTATAGTTTAGCTGTACAAAAAAATGCACCACATATTTTTAGTAAACTGAGTGCTGCTCGTGTTCCTTATATTGCTATCCTTTTTTCTTCATTATGTACGGCGTTGATTGTCGTTGTTAATGCTCTTGTTCCTGATAATAGTTTCATGCGGATCATGGCTCTTGCAACTGCAGCAGCAGTGATTACTTGGGCTATTATTGTTATTGTTCATTTGAAATTTCGCAATGCCCATAAGAACAGAAAGGGCGATTTTATTTATGCGTTTGGTTTATATCCTTACGCTAACTATCTTTGCCTCTGCTTTCTTGCTTTATTATTTTGCATTATGTTTGTCAGTGGTTTTGGGAAAAATGGATTGATGACTCGACTTTTTGATATGATAGGAATAAGCTTGCCTTTTCTTGAAGCATATATTCCTGTACAGATGCCTGATATGAGTTTGGCAGTCATTATTATTCCTCTATGGTGCTTGTTATTACTTTTAGGTTATAAACTGAAGCGATAGAGAAAGAAGAGCTAATAAAAGGGATTGATTGGAATAAACCTTGGGGATTATAAAATTTGATAAGGTAACACAAGTTTTTGGTGATTTGTGTGTTTTAAGAAATATTACTGTACAGCTTACCGAAAGACGAGTTGCTATTATAGGTGCGAATGGTTCTGGAAAAAGTACATTTGTTCGCCTTATTAATGGGCTCCAATTACCATCTCATGGTTTTGTAAGCGTTGATGGGCTTGATACAAAACGCGATGCAAAAGCAGTAAAACGTAAAGTTGGATTTGTTTTTCAGAATCCCGATAATCAGATTGTTTTACCATTAGTTGAAGAGGATTTATCCTTTGGTCTCAAAAATTTAAAGCTTAATAAAGATGAAATTAAGGAGCGTGTAGATGAAATTTTACAGCGCTATGAACTTCAAGATTTCAGAAATCACGCTGTCCATTTATTAAGTGGTGGGCAAAAACAACTTGTTGCTATTTCTAGTGTAGTTGCAATGAAACCAGACTACATTATTTTTGATGAGCCGACGACATTACTTGATTTGCGAAATAAGCATCGCGTTACGCAAGTGATAGAAGAATTACCGCAAACGGCAATAGTTGTATCGCATGATTTAGAGTTTTTGAAAAAGTTTGATAGAGTGCTGGTTTTTGATAAGGGGGAGATAGCAATTGATGATGTACCTTTTGTTGCTATAAAGGAGTATATAAGAAGAATGTCATGATCGGTTTATATATTCCGAGGGATACATTTATTCATAGGTTAAGTCCTGGAGTTAAGTTATTATTTCTTACGGCCTGTGGAACTTTTATAATAATGGTTTCTTCCATAGCGCTTCTTGGTTTATTTTTATTGTTGGTCATCTTATTCTATAGAGTCGCCAAAATCCCTTTCAAAACTGTGATAAAGCAATTTAAATCGATGGGATTGCTTTTAGTTCTTCTATTTGTATTTCAAACTATTTTTAGCGGTTGGCTTACGGGGGTTGAGGTCATATTACGTCTTGTTATCCTCTTTTCTTTATCATCAGTTATTTCATTCACAACAAAAGTGTCAGATATGGTGGATGCAATTGAAGCAGGCCTCCAGCCCTTTCGTTGTTTTGGTATAAATCCATCAAAAGTGAGTATGGTTATCTCTATGGCGATCAGGTTTATTCCTCTTTTGGGTGAAAAGTTTAATGAGGTACATGAAGCACAGCAAGCACGAGGACTTAATACTAACATTGTTGCTCTTGCGATACCTTTAATTATACGAACCATAAGAATGGCTTCAGAAGTGGCTGAAGCATTGGACGCGCGTTCTTATGATGCTGATACTATTGATATAGCATCTCATAATAATAAAAGTTTTTATAGTAAAAGAAGAATCAAATGAATACAAAAGATTTAGTTTATATTGCTTTATTTGCCGCTATTTATGCTATTTTGGGCCTTTTCCCTTCTATTTATCTTCCTTTTCTTCTAGGGGTACCTATTACGGCTCAATCGATGGGACCGATGCTAGCAGGGTCTATATTTGGGGCAAAAAGGGGTGCTTTAGCGTCACTCCTTTTTCTTGTTCTTGTTGCGATTGGATTGCCTCTGTTGCCTGGTGGTCGTGGTGGAATCAGTGTCTTTTCAGGAATTGCAAGTGGTTATTTAATAGGTTTTCCATTTGCCGCATTTTTTATTGGTTTAATGGTAGAGTTTTTTTGGCAGCGGTTAAATTTTATAACATTATTTATAATAAATACTTTTGGTGGCATTGGGATAGTTTATTCTTTTGGTGTTCCATGGACAGCTTATATGACCAAAGTTTCTTTACTGAAGGTTTTAATGGCTTCATCAGTTTTTTTGATAGGCGATTGTTTAAAAGTATTGATTGCATCCTTTATTGCACTCGCGATTAAAAGATCTGTTCCTCTCATTCATTCAAAGCATAATAACTAAAATAAATGTATTATTTTGTTATATTGTTATTATATAATATTCATATATCACTATTATTGAATTTAACTATAGTAATTTATGATGTAATTAAACACTGTAGAATCTAATATGATTCATATAAGTGATGTTATTAAAATAAATTATTATAGTATTTTTCTCTATATCTAAGGCATTTAAAGTGTACTTTTATAAATCTGATACTTTTTATTAATTGTACAACAATAACGAAAGCTTTTCCCTAGTGAAGGAATAATTCAGTGAATACAAAAGATTTAGTTTATATTGCTTTATTTGCCGCTATTTACGCTGTTTTGAGTCTTTTTCCTCCTATTTATCTTCCTTTTTTGCTGGGCGTCCCTATTACAGCTCAGTCTATGGCTCCGATGTTAGCAGGCTCTATACTTGGAGCGAAAAGGGGAGCTTTAGCATCACTTCTTTTCCTTGTTCTTATTGCGATTGGGTTACCTCTATTGCCTAGTGGTCGTGGTGGAATTAGTGTTTTTTCAGGAGTTACGAGTGGTTATCTGATTAGTTTTCCATTTGCTGCATTTTTTATTGGCTTTATGGTAGAATTATTTTGGCACCGGTTAAATTTTATAATATTATTTGTGATAAATACTGTGGGTGGCATTGGGATAGTCTATTCTTTTGGAATACCATGGGTGGCTTATATGACACAGGTCCCTTTGCTGACAGTTTTAATAAGTTCATTAGGTTTTTTGGTTAGTGGTTTCTTGAAAGTGCTGATTGCATCCTTTGTAGCGTTGACCATTAAAAAAACCGTTCCTCTCATTCATTCGGAAAAAGGGGCAGTTCTGTACTGAAGAACAAGTTTTGCCAAATGTATGTAGCTTAAAAAGCACCACGGAATACCATTTTGTTTTGTCTACTTTTTATTGGTATTTTTATCTGCATAGCTCTCAGAGATAGCCATACGAAAATTGAATGTTTCGGCACCAAAATTCATTTTTGCTTTCAGGAGCAGCTCCCAAATAGCCAATTAATATCATTTTATTCAACATGCTTGTAAGTTTTATTCGATTTGCATATTATATGCATAAAGCCTTAGAATAATTTATTATTTTTTTAATATTTTTAGTTAATTAATCACTAATTTTTAAATTATTATTATATTAATTGTACAAAAACATGGATAATTAAGTGTTCATCTAAAACTCTTGATGTATATAATACCCTTATAAATGTGTTAATATAAGTAAATGTATTAATATAAGGTATAAAAATGAGATTTGAATGGAATGAAGCTAAAACAAAAAGTAATCTTAGAAAGCACCGTGTAAAGTTTTGAAATAGCTGCAAGTGTTTTTGCAGCCCCATTCACTATGGTTAAACAAGACCGTATTGAAAACGAGAGTATGGTGAGCAAGCTTTATGGCTCATGGATGGTTTTTTATTAATATTCGTAGCGCATACTGTCCATGACGATAAAGATGGCATAGAGGTAATCCGTATTATTTCAGCACGACGAGCCAACTCGAAAGAAAAGAAACGTTATAAAGAAGAAAGTTCGTTATAAAATTGATGTAGGTAACTTATCACCTTTGACAGATAAACAGAGAGTTGAAGTTGATAAACTGGCTGCAATGCCGGACAGTGCAATTGATCATAGTGATATTCCGTCACTCAATGATGTGTTCTGGAAAAATGCCGTTCGCAATCCATTCTATAAACTACCCAAAACTGTCACAACAGTGCGTGTGGATTCAGACGTGCTAGCGCGTGACTTTAAAAGTCAAGGGAAAGGATATCAAAAGCGGATTAACGCCATTTTACGTGATGCCATGCTTCGTTCAATGCACTGATTTCTCCTCCACTTAAAAGCCGAGAAGGGGGGGCCCATATTCTAAAAATCTAAGCAGCTTTCACTGCAGAGTTCTCTAAAACTCGTATTGCTTTTGCAATTAAAATTTTATAGCCTTAATTTTCAGCCAAACGATTCTAAACGACGCAGTATATTTGGGATACACTACCCTCCCGTTGTCACTAAGATAACTTAGGCAACACCTGCCGTCTGATAAGACATAGACATTGTAATTATGTTAACTTTATGAATACCATTAACTTCCTTTCTTATAAATATAAAATAGATCCAGCCTCAGAATTAGTTAATATCAATGATGCTGATAAATTTTTAGAGGAAGGGAGATACGATTTTAACTGTGATAATCAATGTGCTACCTTAATAATCGAAAAGTTTTCTGTTAACTCGAAGATCTGCTATTGGATTTATGTTTTAACGGGAGAAAATAGTCTTTATAATCCTGAAGTGATTGATTCTGAAAACGACTTTCAGAATATTCCTAACCCACGTTCTAAAAATCAGATTTAACAAAATAAGCAATATTTTGGAATTTTGATTCCTATAGAGTTAACTCTTTTTTCTTCAAATAAAGAGTTAAACAAATTCTTGCAGCTACACTACAAAAAAACTTTCATAAAGGTTTATAATAAGATTCTGTTTTGCATGAGTTTTGGTAATCTCTGCTGTACAGAACGTGACACTGTTGTAAAATTTATCAAGATCTTTCGTTTTCTCTTCAATATTGGTTTTATCGAGTTCTGTTAAGATTTTTCCATTGCTTGCGAAATGGCATTGTTTTGCACAAATTCATTGCCCTCAAACAAAGCTTCAAACACGGGACGCGTTACAAGATGTTGCGCTAACATCTCAATCGCTTCTTCTTGCTTTATCTCACTGTTTAAGTTGTTTTTTAATTCCTTATGAAACGCATCAAAGGCATGATAAGCTCCGCTTGTTTGATCAGAAAGCAGAGTTTGAAGGCGTGTGATATGGTTTTGTGCAATCTCAGCAACATTGTTCGCCCAAATGCCCCAATAATCACTCATAGTAGATTTTTTAACAATCAGTGTTTTGAGAGCATTGGGAAACTCAACAAAAAAGGGTAATCTTCCTGTTACGCTATGACTATGTTGCGGTTCATGAGCTTGTGTCCCAATACGAAGTCCGGATTTTTCTGATTTTTCGTGGAGCGTGATTTCGTCAATAACCGTGGTGACATTCTCTAATTCGGTCTTTTTAGAAACTGTAACAATGTCGATGATAGAGCTTACGTCTTGTCCTAAGACCATCTGGTTAAGGGTTTTACTAAAATTCTCATCATGGGCAAGCAAAGCATTGAGAACTTGCCAGACAACACTGTATCTCTTATTGTTTTTTAATGCCTCTTCTGGTGAAACACCAGCAGGAACACCAACCGGCAAAATGATATAACCCATCTTTTTGCCTTTTGCACGACGCATCACACGTCCCACTGCTTGTATCACATCCACTTGGCTTTTACGCGGGTGTAAAAACATAACCGCATCAAGGGAAGGAACATCAACACCTTCTGAAAGGCAGCGTACATTGGTTAATATACGGCAGACATTCTCACCCGCATCTTCTTTCAACCAATCAAGTTTTATCGTACGGTTTTTGGCACCAGATTTTCCATTAATATGATCTACTTGACAGTTAAGAGGAGGAATATTTTTATGGTTTTCATGAAGATCACGTAAATCTTTCTTAACTTCTTCATCGTTGAATGTTCTACATATGCGTTCAGAAGTATCAATATTTCTACAAAAAGCCAAAGCCCGATGCATGGGTCTTGTATCATCTCCAAGATCAATTTTCAGATCTATTTTGGTAAGAGCTTGATAACAACCCATGATCTTTGTTCTATCATCAAGAATAAGTTCATAATTCTCATCTGTCATCAGATGCTGGATAGATTTACTCACTTCTCCTTCATCAACACCTAAAACGATAATCTTGTAAGGCGTTAAAAGTCCATTCTTTACAGCATGGGAGAAACTATAAGAATAAAGGATTTTTCCATAGAGCTCTTCATCATCCATAGATGCTAGAACGGCATTGATCTCATTGGCTTTCTTTTTGGCATCATCGGTAAAGATCTTGGGCGTTGCTGTCATATACAGACGTTTTTTGCTTTGAATGATGCTGTTATCGTGAACCTTGATAAAATCAGATTCATTGTCCTCTGTTCCCAATGAAGCCCCAGTGGTTCTATGGGCTTCATCACAGATGATTAGATCAAATTCGGGTAAATCATGGTTTTTTTGCGCATCCGAAATCACTTGGATCGAATGGTAGGTAGCAAAGACCACTGTCATGGCATCAGGAGAAGTCTTATTGGCTTTTTCTCCAAGCTTTTGAGAATCTGTTGTTGCTGGTAGAGCGAGATCCGAGACATCGAGTTCGGCAGCATCATCTTGGGCTTTACGACGCTTGCCAACTTGTGTATCAGAACACACCGCAAAGGAACGCAAGGGTATTGCTGTATCTGCTGTCCATTCTCTTATTGTTTGTGACATTAAAGAAAGAGAGGGGACAAGGAATAAAACACGTTTACCTTGACCAGCAAGAGCTTCTGCTATCTTCAGACTGGTAAAGGTCTTTCCCGTTCCACACGCCATAATCAGCTTGCCGCGGTCTGCTTCTTGTAAACCGTCACAAACAGCTTTAAGCGCTTCTTGTTGATGATCTAAAAGCTTTTTCGGTTCTTTTTTCTTAAGAGTAGCTTCCCCTTTGCTTTCAAAGGTTGACCAATCTATTTGACTGTTTTCCAGATCAAAAAGATTAATCCGTTGAATGCGGACTCCTTGTCCTTCACAGGTGAGATCGGCATTGTTACTCCAATTACCTTCGGTGCTATCAACCAGAATACGGCGTGTGAAGATCTTTTTTCCCGAGGCAGCAATAAAGCTATCAATATCTTCCTTCTTGATTTGATGATTTACACTATAAAACTTACATTGAATAGCGGCATATCCTTCTTCATCACGAATTTTAGCAACCAGATCAATGCCGATATCACGCCCATCTTCCCCATGCTCTTTTGCCCATTCATAATAGGTTTCTACCTTTTCATAGCGTCCATAATGAAGAGGGGCATGCATAAGATATTTTGTCACAAAATCTTCAAACACTTTCCCTCGTAGAGTATTTGAAGTTGCCTGTTCACGATAGGATTGTAAGAGAGAGCGTAAAGTGACATGTTCATTATCATACTTATTAAAGTGATGCATATTACAACAGGGCTCCGTTTTCATATGAGAGGGTTAATTCTTATCAAAAGAATTAAAACGAAGCTTATTAAATCCATT
>NZ_JBHIRR010000015.1:0-35444 GCF_042197325.1 Bartonella sp. AA16NXGY
TCTAATAGGACTTTTTATATGGTTACATCTTTTGGTAAAATTTTACGGAAACTTCGCATTGATCACTCCGAACGCCTCTTAGATATGGCTAAGAAATTAGACATATCTGTATCATTTTTATCTGCTGTAGAAATTGGCAAAAAATCTGTTCCTGTAGGACTGGAGGAAAAGATAATTGAACTCTATGCTTTAGATCAAGAGGTAGCAGAAATTTTGAGAAGAGAATCGGATGCTTGTCGCAAAAGTTTTACAATCAAGACTTCTGATCCGTTGAGGCGTAAAACTGTTGGCATGTTTTTTAGAACTTTAAAAGATTTTTCACAAGAGGATTTAGAAGCATTCAAAACATTATTAGAGATGATTAGCGAAGCGCAAAGAAAAGAAAATGCTACTGTTGTAGACAAATGTTAGAAAATCCTATTCCCTAACTTTTATTTACGCGTCCCTCACAGTAAAAAAGCTGTATAAATACAGCAAGTTATTTTTACATAAAACTTACATGTTATCCGTAAAGGGTATAAGGGTAAATCCATTGAGCCCCCCATCTTTACGCTTCATAACGGAGTAAGCCTTGCACCATCACACAGTTTGTCAGCTTGTGGGTGTTGCTTACAGCTCTTGGTAATTGAGACAGTTCGTTTGAGGCATTTTTAATTCTTACTTAATAGTTTTTATCCATACGCCTCTTCCCACTTGTAACCTGCAAGAGATATAATTTTGGTTGATTCAACATGGAACAAGTCTGAAATGAAAGAATCTTACGATATTCTGGATTCTCATTCAACATGTAAAATAATAAATTGTCTTTATAAATCAATGTTTTGCCTTATGATAGAGTTGGTGTAGCATTGAGATTTTAGAGGGAAAATATGCCTTTAAGACTCTATAACAGATACTAAGTCTTTAATAGCAGGTATATTAAATGTACATCATTTAAAATAAATAGAGCGTCCATAGCGAAAAGGGGGCCACTCTTTAAATACAGATAAATACTTATTCTGTTGTGCTGTAAAACGCTATTGTTTGCGGGTGTGGTGATATAAGACATAAAACTTTATACATGGGGTATTTTGATAAGAGAGTGTGATGAATATTCAAGGGAGGGCTTGTTTATATAATTTTGTGAAAGGAACCATATGAAATGGGAAGCTGAGAAGGAGCTATTTTTGAAAAGGCGGATCGTTTATCAACCGGTTTGAGGAGGGGGGGCATCCTTTTGGGGTGTGGAGAGAAAGACAAGAATAGGGTGTGTAGCACTTTATAGCTATGCTTTTAAAGCGTTTTAATTTTGATCACAAATTAAGTTTAAAATCGCTTTCTGCTTGACAGATGTGAGGACTCTAAAACTTTTTAAAAGCAAATATTCCTCTTTGCTCGAGGCGATTTCATCATAATGGTACGGGGCGTTGTCTTTTTTGATGATATCAGTGTAAAAAAAGGCAAGTGGAACATTCAAAATATCGGAAGTTTCCTTTAAACGTTCTGCGCTCACGCGATTTAAGCCTTTTTCATACTTTTGGATTTGTTGAAAAGTGACACCTAAATGATGCCCTAATGTTTTTTGAGACATTTTTAGCACTTTTCGCCTAAAGCGAATTTTTTTGCCTACAAAAAGATCAATATTAAGATTTTGAGCTTGCATTTTCCTCCTCCAGGTGCGAGCGCCCTCGCATTGGTATTCCGGGAGCTTGAAAACACTGAACCCTAGTCAGCATTTTGCTTTTAGTGCTTGGAGCACCTGGACATAGCAAAATCTCCCGGAATTCCGGGATACCCACATAGTGGGTTTATTTTTACGCTAGGGTTTCGGGTTTTCAAGACCCCTTTTGATCGTTGCGTATGCGATCAAAACATTTTTCGATTCATAAAGTAATTTTAGGAGATTGGCAATAAAAATAGTTTTTCTTGAGACGGATAGATTTTTTTAATAGGAGGTTGTTTGCCTTTCAAACTTTTAAGGTTTGCTTACTCAACTCATGACATCAGATATGCATTTTACGAAGGTAAAGCTTGGTTTTTAAGCTCAAGGCACCGCTTACGGTGTTGCTCTTAACCAATAACCAAAATGGCTTGTTTTGATGCGTCTGAGATATCATGATGATAGGGGAAAGCTTTTATGAGTAAAGAGCCCTCATGCAAAATAAACTCAAAACATTATAGATCTTATTGTTGTATATTCACATGTTTGTTTTAGAAGATATTTCTCAATGTTAGCGCCTATTTTACAATGGTGCTTCGTAAAGTATGTAGCGTAAAAGCCTCTATGAATGGGATAAAAGCTATATTGCTATCTTTACTGAAAAAAAGATGCTCGGACGGCACATACTCTCTGCCAGTTCAAAATATTACGACAGTTTTTGCCTTTGAAAGGGAGCCTAAGAGCTATTTTTTCTTTCTTCACGTGTTTTTATCTGTACGCTCTCTGCTTATAATATGTAAGCGAATAGGTTTTGATTGATTCAATATAAACAAATTTGAAATGAGAAAATATATTGGGCTTTCTCATGATGCATGTTTTTAAGAGGGGGATACGTTTATTTTCTCAGTGAAGAATTTGAGTATTTTAGATAAAAAACTCTATCAACGTCGTTGTTGTTAGAATTAAAAATTTTATGAGAAAAATAGCATTGGGGAATGATAAGCTTTTGCTATCAAGCATTTTAGAATTTTGCACAACTTAATGATAACTTAGTTATTTTATCATTTCTTATGATCTCTATAGACGATAAAAAGTTGGGATATGGTTTGAGAAAGCAGATGACACAAGTATTATCTTTCGGTAAGTAGTTTTGAAGTAAAAGACAGCTTTAAATGACAAATAGAGATAGGTGCACCATGAATGAACTTACCCATATTGAGACTATTATAGCGCATTATGATGCTGTTTTTTGTGATGTGTGGGGTGTTGTGCATAACGGTGTGCATGCATTTGAACCAGCGTTGAAGGCGTTGTATAAAATCCGACAAATGGGAAAAACTGTCATTTTATTAACTAATTCTCCTCGGCTACGGGAAGATGTTGCTGCTCAATTACAAAGCATGAATGTTCATAGCGACTATTATGATGCCATTATCACTTCAGGGGATGTAACGCGCGATCTCATTCAGACTGCTCCACGTAAAGTTTTTTTCATTGGTTCACAACGTGATTTGGTGCTGTTTGAAGGGTTAGAGTGTGAATTTGTTGAAGAATGGGAGGCTTCTGTTGTCGTCTGTAGCGGTTTTCTTGAAGATTTTGACGAAGAACCCTCTGCTTATGAGGAGATGTTTCGTCGCATGCGGTCGCGGAATTTACCTTTTATTTGTGCGAACCCAGATGTGATTGTCCATTATGGAAATAAAGAATTTTGGTGCGCTGGTGCATTGGCTCGTCTTTATCAACAATTAGGGGGGGAAGTGCGCATTGCTGGAAAACCTCACGCGCCTATTTATGAATGTGCCTTTGAAAAACTTCAAAAAATACGGGGAACAGTAGAAAAAAGTCAAGTTTTAGCTATTGGTGATGGTCTTTTAACGGATATTAAGGGGGCGGCTCACTTTGGTCTTGATGCCCTTTATATTATGGGGGGGATTCATCATTATGATTATACGCAAAAGGGTGTGGTTGATAAGCAAGCTTTGCATTCTTTTCTTGAACATCATGGTTATAAACCACAAGCAATCATGTGGGCACTTCAGTAATGACTAATTTTTTGCGTCTTCAGGGAATTCATATGTTTCCCTCGGCTTGGCGGGGAGCAGTGTTGGCACTTGGAAATTTTGATGGTGTTCATTGTGGGCATCAGGTGGTGTTGCAAAAAGCACTTGATTTCGCGCGTATAAAAAAGAAACCAGCTGTTGTTTTAACTTTTGAACCCCATCCAAGAAGTTTTTTTCAACATTCAGCTCCTGTCTATCGTTTGACAGAGGCAGCTGAAAAAGCTGAAATTTTTAAAACCCTTGGTTTTGACGGCGTGATTGAACAGCCCTTTGATGCACAGTTTGCCGCTCTTTCAGCGGACGAATTTATTAAGTCGTTTTTAAAGGAAGTTTTTGATGTTTCAGTTGTGGTGACAGGCGAAAATTTTCAATTTGGTCATCAGAAAAGTGGAAATGTACATCTTCTTTGCCAAAGAGGAGAGAAATATGGATTTGAGGTTGTGCAAGTTCCTTGCGTTGCTCGTCCTCAAGAGTCACAATCTTTGATCATTTCCTCGAGTTTTATTCGGCAACTTCTCTCACAAGGGGAAGTGGACAAAGCAGCCCATTTGTTAGGGTATCACTATCGGATACGCTCCAATATTATTCAAGGTGAAAAACTTGGACGTCTTTTGGGATTTCCTACCGCTAATCAAATGTTGCCTCCCCAAGTTCGTTTGGCTCATGGTGTTTATGCGGTACGTTTGCGTCGTGCGAACGGTGTTTTGTATGATGGTGTTGCAAGCTTTGGTTGTCGTCCAACGGTTGTTAAGGATGGGGCGCCCCTTTTGGAAACCTATTTGTTTGACTTTAACGACGACCTTTATGGGGAAAGCTGTACCGTTTCTTTTTTCCAGTTTTTGCGAGGACAAGAAAAATTTGATGGGCTTGAACCTTTGATTGCGCAAATGCATCGTGATGAAAAAAAAGCAAAAGAAATTTTAAAGACAGTACAACCATTATCAACGTTGGATAGGCTGCTTACTTTTACAAATATGTCCTAAACTGATCTGAAAAAGAGAGAAGAGCCGTAAAAATAGCACTTAAAGTGATTATAATCACAAAGATATATTCCAAAACATCGTGGAATATATGTTTTTTCCGTTGTTGAGAGGGAGAATCGAATATCTGAAGATCTGATTTTGGCATCATTTTTTTCAAAGTTAACGTTATGGTTTTTGTTGTCATTCAAAACTTTACTGCTTGTTTCTTTCTGATCCGTTAAAACTCGTCATAAAAGATGCAGTAAAGAATAAGCAACCAGCCTATTTAGCACTAATAGACGTGAAGAAGGAGAAAGGCTGTTTTTAAAATTTCTTGCGATCTTAAGCTTATAGTTTGATAAAATTTAATTGATGACTTTTTTTATTTAAAAGTTTATTGTTTCTTTTTTTTAATTTGGCTTATTATGTCATTTATGCTGTATCATCGTTTATGATGAGAGTTGGTTCGTGTAACCTTACGCATGTGATATTTTGTATTATGTAATGAATATTTTTAAAAAAGTTTTGTTTGTCGAGTCTTGTGAAGAAGATTAGTGGTCAGCAGCAGTTTTCGTGCTGACCAATCACGTAAACGAGAATGAAGCTGCTGGAAAATGCTTTAAGTTTCGTTTCTCTTGTATATTGTGATGGGGAATGCATATTAAGGAGACTGCGATTGATTGTAGATAAAAGAAATCATTGCGAGAAAGCAGGTGTATTGTTTCAAAATTTCTAATGCTTTTGATGGATAAAGGCACAATTTTGTTGTCGTAACACGTCAATCTTTCAGATTTTCAAGTTAAAAACTATCCATATATTTCCTTTGTCTTTCACAAATGTAACGCCCATAATGAAAAGGAAAGACAGTCTTGTAAGGATATGAAAATACAAAGCCAATAATGTTTTGTTGTTTTTTGATAGAAATATTGGATAAAAGTTAGAACATCTTTCCAATCTATGTTCGGTCTATTCGTGACTGTATCGTATTGTTTTTCTTATAAAACTTTTTCTTTAGTGTTCCTCAACGCGAGCAGTATGTTTGAGACAAAGATTAAAACGCTTTAGTGCTCTCTCTGCTGTTACAGCTTTTGTATACCAGATGGGGAGAGTCTATTGCTATATTCATTTGGATAATCTCTGAAACCGGTTTACAGCCTTATTGGGGAAAAATATGAAGTTATAAAGGGGAAAATCAGTCCAGATGACAGTCTTTTTTAAATTAGGCTTTGCTACTTTCAAAAGGGTTCAGAGCAATATCTCTTAAATCATGAAAATAACAGCTTCAGGCTTTTGTTGTTCTTTGAATAGGATATCACGCCCTACAGGTAAAATAAAATGCTGGAATATCCTTGTTTTGCTAATTTATGCACTTCTTTTAAAGAAATATCTCTCAACGCTTCTCATATTCATTTTCATGATGGCTCTCATGAATGGTATCTTGAAAGCTCCGTTGAGCGCTATCATCTTTATGCCTAATAAAAGAGCAATCCGACACCATCCGTTATATTGACAAGCCTTTAGTGTTGTACAGTCTTGGCTATTTGAGAGCGTTTATGAGAGTTTGTTCTTAACTCGTTTTATTTCACACGAATATTTCTTGCTTGTGACATGCAAGAAACACGCTTTTGATTGATTCACTATAAATAGACTTGAGAGAATCTTACGGTATTAGGATTTATCACTCAACGTGCAAAATAATTAATTGTTATAAATCAATATGTCGCAGTTAATCATAGATTATGGCTTACGGCTTTTTTATAAAATACTCTGCATGCCGTTTATTCGGAATATGGGTTTTCTTAGTGGTTTTACTGTCGTTTTAGGTGTCTGTGGCGTACGAATGAGCTCGTATTGGTAAAGGAAGAGAAAAAGAAGGTGGAGCAGTGATAAAAGGTGAGGTGAAAATAATTTTCTTCGATCATCATATGAATTTTCACGCATTTTTATGGCTTCGGGTGTGTATGCTTGTTGTATATTGAGGAGCAAAGCTTGCTTGTAGAGTTTTATGAAGTGGCAAGCCAAAGGAAAGGCGCAAAACAAAGATTATTGACAGATTGTTTTTTACAAATCGATGCGTATTTAAGAATTTTCGTCTTTTAAGGTGCGTAGGAAATGTGCGAACCCTCTGTTTAAAGACGCGCTAAACGATAAAGATGCAGCGAGCGTGATCCGTGATGACAATAGGCAAGAAGAGGCAGAGAGGCTGTTTTTAAAATTGTTTGCATGGCTTCAACAGCTGACTTTTCTATAGTTGGAGGAGAAATGGGAATGTGATAGGCTTTTATGCCATATTCATTTGCGACCGTTTTAATGCTAGAAAAGTCAGGTTGATGGAGCTCTTCGTGATCGGGGCGGTTACAGATAATTGTTTTAAAACCAGCTTGTGCCAATGTTTTGATATTTTCTATGCTAAGTTGGGTGCTGATAAAAATATCAGGTTCAATTTGTTGTAAATTCATTTTTGTTTATTCCCAATTGCACGATCTTCACGATACCCTCTGGTCTGGTATATAGAAAGAACATAATGAAGGTAAGTTTTTCAGTGGCATCTTAACAAAAATATTCTTTTTGTCGAGAAGATCTATTTGGGAAAAATGAGCTGTAAGATGCAAAATATCTCACTCCGCAACATGTTCGTTATGCGATCTTATAAAAGACGGATGTTTGGTCTTTATGGATAATCTATAGTGTTTACTCAGCATAGACATTTCATTGTGTTGTTTGTTTACGCGCTTGTTAGAGGTACCCTTATTTCTCTTAAGCCCATTTTACTCTGTCGAGCGTCAAAGAGTATAAAATTCATGGATCACCACCCTTTTTACGCTTATGAAGAAGGAAGTCGGTACCATTGTTATATTTGCCAACCTCCAATATTGTAATAGTTCTTGGTACTGGAGATTCTGCATAAGAAGCATTTTAAATCCTTTCTTGTACAGTTTTTACCGCCAGCCCTGATTGTACGTACAAGAGATATGATTTTGATTAATTTAATATAAGAGGCATGAAATGAGAGAATCTTCCTGATTTCAGCTCTCTCATTCAACGCGTAAAACAATGAATTCTCCTTATAGTTTGTTGTATATTCAGAGTGGAGCTTGTTTGTAGAGTTGTATTAAGTGGATAGCATGAAGGGAGAAGCCCAAAAGGCCGGCGCAAAATAAGAAGCTGGATCATTTACAGCGCATTGTTTACAGATCGACATGGATTTAAGAATCTTCGTTTTAGGGAGGGGGAAGAAGAGCATGCCTCTTTTAAATTTATTTTGTTATTTTCAAGAATATCATCTTCATAATGTTTTGCTCATGTTAAAGAATATTATAAAAAATTGCGGGCTATTGTTATTTATCCTGAAAATGGGAGAAATGGTTATTTTGCACGTATTGGATGCTTGTTTCTTTTATTACTTTCAGTATAATCGTAAAAACGATAATACTGAAAGGCGTAATGGATGATCATTGGACTTTTGAATCAAAAGGGAGGTGTCGGAAAAACGACGTTGAGTGTTAATCTTGCTGCCAGTTTTGCACGTACTGGTACACGGGTATTGCTTATTGATGTTGACCCACAGGGAAGCGCATTGGATTGGGCTGCTGTACGTGAAGATGCTCCTTTGTTTTCAGTTATTGGTTTACCGCGTGCAACGGTTCACAAAGAGATTACACAGATTGGTCATGGTTATGATCATATTATTATCGATGGTCCTCCGCGTGTGACGGATCTTGCTCGTAGTGCTCTTATGGCTTCGGATTTGGTGCTTATCCCTGTTTTGCCTAGTCCCTATGATATTTGGGCAGCGGATGGAATTGTAAAGCTGATTGATGAAGCACGCGTTTATAAAGAGAATCTCAAATCTGCTTTTGTTATTAATCGTAAAATCGTCAATACAGCGATAGGGCGCGATGTGAACGAAGCTCTTGGCATATACCCTGTGCATGTTCTTTCTTCTAGTGTTGCGCAGCGCGTGATTTTTGCAGAAGCAGCAGCACAGGGGAAGGCCGTTTATGAAGTTGATAAGCAAGGACCCGCAGCGGCAGAGATTGAAGCGGTTGCAGCGGAAATCAAGGAGTTAGCACGATGAGTAAAAAAATTAAAATTGGCACAAAACCAACCAATAAATCAATTCCTTTAACAGCGGATGCATGGATAGGAAGCCACAAAGGGAGCATGAGTGGAGGTATGAAACGCCTCACGATTGATATACCAGAAAGTTTGCATCGGTTGATTAAGGTCAGTTGTGCAAGTCGTGGAACTAAAATAGCTGATGAGGTCCGCGAATTGCTTTCACAAAAATACGGAAAAGTGTAAAAAATGATACGATAATTTCATTGGTTTGAGTGCTTTTTCTAGAGATGATATCGATTGTTTTTATACGAAGTTAATAATAAAAGTGCTCTTCTTTTTTCACGATGGTTGCTTCATTCAAGTTGTTTTTCATAAGGTTCTGTATCATCGCATGAAAGAGCTATGAGTTTGCGAAAAATTCTCCGTTTCAAACTTTTCCCTATAAATGTGATAATCATCATACTACTTGTGATCTTATCCGCTAGATGAGTAGATAAGTTTATTCTTCCATAAAAATTATCTTGATAATGATTTTAAACATCAGGTTATTTTTTTGTTTATTGTACTTAATACATGCGTAAATAATGTAATTAAGAGTAGCGTTGATTATTTTTTTCTGTTATTCAGCAATCCGTTTTATTAAATTATATTCATGTTTATAAAGGGGGGATAAAAATAAGTAAAATTTACTGATATTGACGCGCTATAATTTTTCCTAATAAACAAAAGAAGTCATTGAGCATATTATAGACAATATTTCTTACATTTATATGATTTTATAGTCTTAAATAGTTAATGCCAGCTGTAATGGTACGCAAGGCAATAGGCTTTTTTCTTCAATTGGAATGTATAAGATTGCTTTTTTAGCATTTCTATTGGCTTTTAAAAAGTGCAGGGGGACTTAAAGCTTTCTTTCTTTTCCGGTGGTTTAGAAATGATAAGAGCGCAATTAGTTGACTAAAAGCTGTATTCTTTCGTTTGCAGGGAATTTGCAATGGGTATAGGCATGACGAATTTGGGGTAAGATATCGTGCTGCTTCTCGTTACCAAGAGGTTCTTGAAGGAAAAGAAATGATTAAAAAGCTTTTTGAGAATGTCAAGATATCAGAATTTTTGCTGAAGTTTTAACACTTCAAATACAAAGAGCTGCCGTGCAGATAATGTTACAAATGCAAGTCTGATAAATGAAAGCGGCTCTCATGATTTAACATGTTTGCGTTGAAAATGTGCGTATTTGCAAAGGAAAATTAGACGCAAGGTCACAATATAGGAGGGGATGTGAATCCAAAGATATTGTTAATAAAATATAAAACAAAGAGAGGGGTTAAATCATGAACAAGATCATTATAACAGTGCTGCTGCTTTGCGTGGGACTTGTCGTTTCTGGTTGTGAAAAAACTTATAGCGTAGCAGAGTTTAAGAAAGATAAAAAATTGATGCAAGAATGGGGAAAGAAATGCGATAAAATGGGCCCCTCTGCTTTTGAAACCAAGAATTGTCAAAATGTCATGCAAGCCGATATGGAACTTTTTCAAGAGCATTATAGAAATCTTGCAAAGGAACTTCGTGAAAGTAGCAAAAAGGGGAATGAAACTGAAAAAAAGCAGGACAACAATTAAATCATAAAAAATATATTGATAGCGGTATTTTTCTTTGTACGCGATTTATCATCATAGGTTCGGAAAAATCGCGTACAGAAGTAGATTTTTAAATTTTTGAAAATGCACAATGAACCGAATGTACAATTTTAATCGGGTGCTAAATTGTGTCCTAAACTTTGTAAATTTGAAAAAAGGGGAATTTTATTGATGAATAAAGCCATTATTACAGCATTGCTGGTTTGTACTGGACTTGTCGTTGCTGGTTGTGAAAAAACTTATAGCGTAGCGGAATTTAAGAAGGATCCCAAATTACTCGAGCAATGGGCAATGAAATGCATGATATCAGAGGATTTAGATTCTCAAAATTGTAAAAACGCAGATAAAGCGTATCGTGAAGTTCATGCCCGAGATTGGCCTGGTTCAAGCTTTGTACATGATGACGAGAAAAAAACTGAAGATAAAAAGGAAGGGAATTAAATCATGAATAAAGTTATTATTACAGCATTGCTGCTTTGTACTGGACTTGTCGTTGCTGGTTGCGAAAAAAACTACAGCGTAGCGGAATTTAAGAAAGATAAAATATTACTCGAAGAGTGGGCAAAAAAATGTGAAAAGCTGGATCAATCTTCTATAGAGAAATCTAAAAATTGCCAACATGCCAGACAAGCATATATGGAACTTATGTTTGGCATTAATTAAAAACATACAGTTCAATAAATAAGGAATTGTTTAGTTCTTGATTCTATTGCGTTTTTAGGCTCTCTCTAACTTTTAGAGAGTCTTTTTATGGCTTCAAGAATTAGTTGTTTACGATCAGTACTCTTTGTGTAAACGTATGCTATACTGTCATTTGTTCAGCCCAAAAGTGCTTTTAATTGTAGATAGTATTGCCTCCCAATGAGTTGTTACGTGTTACTGCTAATTTTTTAATGTTTTGGTTACATGTATTTAAAATATGAGATTAAATCTATCTTTGGGGTGTTTTTTTGCCTTTATCACAAATAAATGTTTCATCACACTAAGATCGTCTTTAAGTGTTGCGGCTAATTTCGGAAAAATTAGGAGGAAACATTTGTTCGGAAATTACTTTCTCTGTTTTAATAAAGAGAAAAACATTCTGAATAGAATTATTATCGTTTCATACTCAAATGTTTTTCTCAAACTATTTTTAAAAAATTTCTTTTGGTTTGAGAATATTATAACATTAGTTAAGTTGTGAGACAGTTTTGCTAGGACGGTTTTGCTGGATGTGTGAGGAATTGAGCGCTCTCCACATCTTTTCATTTTTCTCCTCTCTCTTTTCTGAGTTTACAAGGGTTTTCCTTGTTATTTTTTTATCTTAATTGTGTTGTGATATTATCATGTTGAGCGGTGGAGCGCATATAAAACTTTACGTATGAGGTGTTTTTTGTTCTCGAGTGTGTGATGAATGTTTTTCTGAATAACACTTTGATTTATAAAAATAATTTAATTATTATTATGTTGAATAAGGATCTCGAATAACGTAAGCTTCTCTTATTCCAAATCTGTTCTCGGTTGAATTAATTAAAACCATCTTCTTGCATGGTACAAGCGGGGAGAGCCGTGTGGATAAAAACTGTTGAAGAAAGACGTAAAAATGCCTCTTATAAATTATCTCAAGTGCTAAAGGTTTGTTGGCAACATTTGGGGCTGAAAAAGTGTGTGATGCTGCTGGTTTATTCTCTCATAAGGGTAAAGATGGTGTTCAATAGATTATCATAAGCTTCATGAAATATTATTCTTTAGAATTGTGATATGCCCTGAAGGGGAAATTTACTCAATAAAGAGACAAATTATTTACAGATCATATCTGATAGAAAATTTCGTTTTTTAAGGTGGGAGTGAAGTTGAGATTCAAGATAGCGTGAAAAGACGGACACTGATGGTTAAAAATGCATACAAAAAGCAGAGTTTATACTCAAATAGTTGCAAGCGATGTTTGAAATTGGGTGTGTGGTTTATCTGTAGAATTAAAATTTTGCTTTGCTCTTATGTGAAATTAAGATGCTCATTTGCACAGATTATAAAAAGCCAAAAGAGTATGCTTAGTATATTTCTATTACGAGAACTAAAATAACAACAAAAGCATTGATGGTGATAATCAAGGTTGAATAAAGCATAGCGGCTTTTACGAGATCAGCCATAAAAACCTCTTTCTGTTCTTTTTGAGGTGATTTTATGAATAACAATATGTTACAATCTGTAATATATGCTGATACAACATATTCGGCAAGCTTAAAATCGTTCCTTTTTTTATAAAAGCTTAAGGAGTTGGAGTATTGTGAATCCTAAAAAAGAAAGCTTTAAAAGGACTATTGATTGATTTTGTAAGTTTTGTGTTGCTGGAAACTTTTTTTATCCTGTTATGCTATAAAGCACTGTCATTTATAACGGTAATATAAGACATATAAGTTTTCTTGGAACGTTTAAGTATTTTTTAGTGTACGATGAATATTCGTAGGTTTATTTGTTGAGTCTTTCGTTTAAGTGAAGCAGATGAGGGGAAAGTCAGGAGAAGATCGTTTGACAAAAATTCGGACTGCGTACAAAGCCGATTGAGTTAAGATCTTAGTCCTTTAAGGTGAGCGGCGGAAGATAAAAATGTTTTCTGATCGTTTATCTCATAGCAAGATTGGTTAATGCTGCTCTAATGGGGCATGTTTTGCACAAAAGTAAAGAACGCTCCAAAAGAAATATACTTATGTTGTATATTAGTATATTTGTATTGCATATTTATGTACTTGTTTTAAAGAAATATCTCTTAACGCACACGAAAGACATTTTACGATGACATTCGTAAATGGTATAACGGTAAATGTGAATAGTATAACAGTAAAGCTCTCATGAAATAATATAAACTTTGAATAATATAAAAATCTATAAAATGCTATCATCTTTATACTTATGAAAGAGCAAGTCACAATCATCGTACGCTTGCTTCCAATGTTTATTATAGTTCTTGGCATTTGCTAAGGTTCATAAGAAGTCTTTTTCTTTCAGCGTATTTTATCAACACATCAGGGCGTTGTTTGTGATGTGCAAGCAAGTGATTTTAATTTATTCAACATGGAATAGATTTGAAATGTGATGATTATGAAAGAGAAGAGCTGCATTTAAAAGGTTGAAAACGAGAGAAAGATCGTAAACAAAAATTGTACCTTGATTATAAAATGATTGTTTCTCTGTTTTTATACCAGTAGCACATGTAAAGTCGCGATATTAAGAGCAAACTGTGTTATGGAATGAAATAATCTGTAAGAAGATGCTGTGAAAATTCTGAAAATATCAATGGGGGGAGCGTTAAGCATTATGCATTGGATAATATTTTGATTTATAGATGATAATCTATCGTTATTCAACTTGAATTAGATTCCTTAATACTGGAAATTTTTTCATTCCAAATCTGTTTCGTGGTGAATTAACCAAAACAACGTCTTTTGCAGTTACAAGCAGGGAGCTCCCATGCGCAGAGAAATTGTACAAGAAAGGCCATGCTTTATGAACCGTCTCAAGTGCCAAGGGTATCAGAACATAAGGGGTTAGAAAAATATGTGATGGTGCTGGCTTGCTTCTTTTATTAAGCGTAAAGATGGAAAGTGCTCAATGGATTTTATACATGTCATGGAAGATTTATCATTATACCATTGATGGGCCGCGGTGCGAAATAGGCTTGGGTGCACTTAAGAGATATTTCTTTAAAACAAGCGCGTAAATATGCGATTGAAGACGTATCGAACTGATTGGCTAAGAAACTCTTGAAAAGGTTCAAAAAATCTTATATAGTTGTTCATTGCAAAGAAAAGCGAATGATAATTTAAAAAAGGAAGATTGATGGCTGTTTAGCTATTTGAAGATGTCTTTTTTTATATTGCTGTATGGCTGATCTGTTCAAAAGAACATTCTTTTTGTGTTTTATGCGAAATACTGCATGTGTGCAGAAAGAGCATGGGAGAGGGGGTGTCCTTTTGAATGGGTGCAAACTGATCTTGTTGGGCGCCATCTTATGGGGCGCTGGAAGGTATACAAGTTTAAGTGCAGAGAGAGCCATAAGGTTATGGAGGGTAAAGTGCTTCTATCAGTAAAATGCTGAAATTTTTGATGGGCTTAAGTCTTTATATGCTGCAAGATAGACTGCGGTTTTTTATCGGCAGATATTTTTGTGGCTGAAGTTCTCGTGAAAGCATTGTTATTTTCTATTGAAGATGAGCTCGTGATAAAATCGGCAAAGATAAAATCGGCAAGGCGAAATAGACAGAGCAAATATGGAAGTTTCGATATTGCTGTAAGGTTTAAGTCTATAGCGTTTTTATGGACTAGTATAGCCGCAATGATGGTTTTGGAGCAAAGCAAGAAAAATATTTGAGAGAACGCGTTGAAAGTTGAAGTGGTATACGCTTTGAAGGATTGTCGTGCTGTTGTTTGAGCAATGTTTGCACCACGAGCTTGGTTGAGTGTATCAGCATTGAAGAGAACCTGTTTAGTCTCCCTCATTTGAAAGTAAGATTGAACAATAGTGTTGAAGGGGAAGTAAAAATGTCTGTAGTGCAATATGGTGATGATAGTTTTGCGGCAAAAGCAAAAGTTCTTGATAACAACCTTATTGATCGTGATTGGGCGATGACAAAATTTGTTGCTGCTGTTAAAGGATTAGCTCAAGTTGTTGATTATGAAAGCAATATGCTAGAGAGCAGTGGTGTTCCAGATTACGAAGAAATAAATTTGCGTAAAATACGTGGTTTGCGTGATCTTAATAAATCCATGAGTGATGTGAAGCGCTATATGAATCAAGATATTGAGCATGAGGTTGAAAGTTTGTTGTCTGATTTACAAGAAAAATTACAGCGTAATAGTGAATTACTTCAAACACATTTAAATGCAGTTAATGATCTTTCTAGAGCTATACAACTATCTGGACGTGCAAAAGAAATAGAGGAATGATCAAATCTGCTTAATACGGGCTGTTCTAAGTCATGACAATGATTAGGTAGGGCAGTTGATTTGGATAAATAGTGCGTTTAGTGAGTAGACGTGTTTTAAGTGCATTTTGGTATTTAAATTATTATCCTGATGTACTGTAAAACGCTGTTCTTAAAACAATGTCTTTTAAGGTGTCGTGATGTGAACCGCATGCGGTGAGAAGCTGGCTAGAAGAGAATTCAGAGAAGGCGGATTATTTACAGAGAATTGTTTGCAGACTAAGTCAGTAGGGAGCTTCATTTTTTAGTTTAGGGAGAGGCGCGATCAAGAGAATATTTAGACCAGCCTGTGATGCCTTAAAAACAGCTTCCTTGGGGCTGTGGTAATGTAAGGTTTATAATTGAGTCTTTTGCTTGCATTTAGCAGATCTGGCGGCGACTTACTCTTCCTTGCTTTAAGGCAAAGTACTATCAGCGCTGGAGTGTTTCACGGCCGAGTTCGGGATGGGATCTGGTGCGTTCACTCCGCCATAACCACCAAGTCAGCAAAAAGCATGAATGATGAAGAGTATGTGATGAATATTGCCTATAAGCTTCATGGAAATATTGTCCTTTAAAGTGTGGTGATATGACGCGGTTCGTTGTTTAAATCTATATGCTTGAGATAAAAATTAAAGCGGTTTATTATTTCCTTCTGCTGTTTTTAGTTTTTGTATGTCAGATTGGAGAGAGCATCCAGATCTGAGTGGATATAGTGCGTATATCTTTGTTGGCGTAATATTTGAAATGGGGAGGCAATCTCATTGGGAAAGAATAAAGAGGTAGAAATCAGCTTCCCTCTGTTCCGCCGTTCTTTAATTTAGCTTTATGTCTTTCAAAAGTATCTAAAGCACTATCTGTTAAATAATGAAGATTCCGCATTGTTTCACGCTTTTTTTATTGTGTTTTTTACTGCGGGCATGTCCTTCATGCACGACAAAATACTCAAAATAGAATGGATTTGTTATTCCTAATTCACGGCCTTGTTTTAAAGAGATATCTAAGCTCTCAAGTCTATTTCGTGATGGTGTTTGTGGGGCGGCGCAACGACATCTTTGATGCAACGGTGCTTGTGAATGGTATAATAAGAAAGTTCCCATGGAAATAATATAAAATCTATAGGGCGCGACCATCTTTATGCTTAATAAAAGAGCAAGTTGATATTGTTATATTTTTCAACACTGTCATATTCTTTGTTTGATCCCAATGTTGCTACAGCCCTTGGCACTTGAGATAGTTCATTAGAGGCATTTTTAATCCTTTCTTAATAGTTTTTTATCCCTATGGCTCTTCCCCCTTGTCACTTGTAAGAGATATGGTTTTTGTTGATTCAACATGGAACAGGTCTAAAATGAAAGAATCTGACGATATTCTGGATTCTCATTTAACATGGAAAACAATTAATTGTCTTTATAAATCAATATCTTGTCTTATAATGGAGCTGCTGTAGCATTGAGATTTTAGAGGAAAAACTTGCCTTTAAGAATTTATACCAGATACTAGTCTTTATAGCAGGTATATTAAATGTACATCATCTAAAATAAATGGAGCGTCCACAGCGAAGAAGGGGCTGACTTTTTTTAAATCGGCATAAATGCTTATTCTGTTGTGCTGTAAAAACATCATCGCTTGAGGTGTGGTGATAATATAAGACATAAAATTTTATGCATGGGGTATTTTGATGAGAGAATGTTATGGTATTTAGTTTTTTATTCAATATGCAAAAGAAATATTATAAGTCAAAATCTTCTTTGATGTGATAATGATTTTTGAGAATTAAAAAATATATAAATTTAAATAAAAAAGCAGCACTTTGTGCTGCCTTTTTTATTTAAGTTAAAATTAACTTCTGCTTTAGAAACGATAACGTATCCCGCCAGAAAAATTGGTGCCAGATACACCGGCTTTTTGCAGTTTTTGCCGATAGCTGATATCGGCGTTTAGTACGATATTTTGAGAAAGATATGCATTCACCCCCATGCCTCCCTCAACTGAAGAGCCGGTAGGATCAACATGAAAGGTATCAGCAATTTTTATTGTTTTACCATCGCCAAAAGTTCTGATAACATTCATTTTACCATAGAAGGAAACAGCCTTGTTTTCTTCAACAGCCATTATCGTTTTTGTTAAACGTCCACCAAAACGGATCAACCATTGATGTGGATTGCCCATGTCTACTTTTAAGCCATTGGTATCTGAGAAAATATCAAACATGAGATTTTGATAAATGAATTGAGCTTGTGGTTCAAAGACAAGCCCTTTTGTATCGGTTGCTAATTTCTGACCAATGGTTGCAGATATATTAAGCATCTCGGTACCATCTAATTTTGCGGCATTCCCAACAAGAGCTGTGGTAATATTTCCTTTTAAGGTTCCGTAAGAAAGAAGAGCGTTGACATATATACCATTGCTATGCTGGATGCCGCTATAAGCGGTAAGTGACCATTTATCAAGCGTTGTCTTTTCAGAATCTTGCATCTCTTTTGGCGTAAAGGCAAGCTTTCCGTACGTTCCTAAAAGACCAAAATATGCGCTTATGTCTTTGCTTTCTAAGGCGGCTAATATGCCTCCTAATTGTAAGGCAGTATAGTTTACATCAGCACCATAACCATAGTGCAGTGGATCGCGGTTGGAAGATAGGGTGACCTTCTCGCCGTAGGAAGAGAAAAAGATACCATTCTTTTTATTGTCTTTTGCCCCAAATACTGTTGTTTGCATATTGTCTAACAACGTGTTTTGATTGTTTACATCAGTAAATCCAGCAGAAAATAAAGTATTAGATATGGTTAAATAGTTTGCTACCTGTGGTAAAAGGGCCCGAACTTTTTTGTCTTTATCAATGTAGGCATTCTGTAAGCGGAAATCCCAGAAATCACTATTCTTCTTGCCAAAAAGATTTTGGCTCTCATGAGATGTTCCAGGCTTATAGCCTGTGAGTACATATTTATAAGGTTGTTTCCCTATTGTCATATAGTTTCCTGCTAACGTGAAGGAATTTTCGTTTGCTTGTCCGGAAACTTGAATGATTGAAATCCCATGTGTCCCTAAAGGAAGAGAAGCCATCTTCTCTTCCCAAACAGCAGAGCTATCGGTTTGGAGATTGATGTGAACAACAGTACTTCCTGAGACATCACCATTAATCACAATGCGATCAGTTTGTTGTTCCGTGATAGGAGAATGTTTATCCCATTGAGTGTTTACATAAATCTCTGCAAGACCCGCTGTACTATAAATCGCTGCTGTGTGAGTTGTTTCGTCTTCTTGCGAAAGATTAGGTCCTATAAACAGAGTTTGATAATGTCCCTCAATGGGCTTGTCAAACATAATGGCACTGTTTGTAAGGTGCAATTCAGAAAGATTAGAGTATGATTTTTCATCAACACCAAACTGTCTATAGTCATTTAAAATATTATCATTATTTGTGGCATTTTTATTCGCCTTTACAAGCCATTTCGTCCTCTCTTTTAGATCAAAAACTGTTCTATTATCTTTAGAAGTTCTTACCCGACCTTCTAAAGAAGAGTGGTCTGCAACTAATGTAATGGTGTTTGTGGAGGCACTTTCGTTCTTGATATTTTTTAATAAAATATCGGCATGAACTTCTGAATTTTTAAGGTTGACTTCCCCGTTTACGCCTGTTCCATAAAGGTTGATACCGCTACCATGTTCAACGAAAAGCTTTGTATTCTCTAGGGTTACTTTATCAGCAATATTGGCTACATCTTGTTCTTGAACGGCATTGGTGTTCCTTTCAGCATTGCGTGTATATCGTTTTCTAGGGGCATTATACGGATTGTTGCGGAAAATAATACCGTCTGCTTCATAATTTCCCGTGACATGGACGCTTGAATCCTTAAGTTTGATTGTGCCCTCCATGTTTACCAAACCAGCTGTTTCTGCTGTTACAGTAATGCCTGTAGCATCAATTTCTCCACCATCTGATACGCTTAGTGCAACAAAACGCGCATCAACTGTTCCCCCTATCATGTTGACTTTTGAATTATTTCCCTCTGCATGTACAGCAAAACCATTGTCTTGAATTTTTTTGTTATGTAGCGTTATAATCTTACCGTTTTTAGCTTCAACTCCAGCGCTTATATCCTCAATTTGTGTAGACTTTTCAGGTTGTTTTATTGGTGATATTGGTTTTTCAATCTCTGATTTTTCAGATATTTTTTGTGCAGATGAAGATTGCACTGGCGCTGGTTTTGCAGATTTTGGTGGTACCAGTAATGTTGGTTTTTCAGTTTCTACTCTTAAAGATATTGGCTGTGCGAGTTCTGGTTCATTAGATGTTGGTATTTGCTCTGTTGTTGGTTTTGTAGGTTCCGTTCTTGTAGGTTCAGACTTTGTAAGTGCTGGTTGTAAATTCGGTGAAGGTTGTGTAGGTTCTGGCTGTGAAGACACAGCAGAATTCGATAGTGTTTTTTCGCTGGAAGAGTCTGCAGAAGAGGAGGGCGCCCCTGAACGTCTTCTAGATTTTGCTTCCATTCCTGTTGTTGAAGATTGTATAATAGGAGTGTTTTGTGTTGTAGGGTTAGATTGTACACCTTCTGTAACTTTAGTCTTTGGTGTTTGTGTACTTCCTTGACTAAGATCAGAGTTTTGTTTTGAAGAAGAAATTATATTTCCAGCTGAATTTCCTTCAAGTTGTGTTTTGGGAGGTAGAGTGCTTGTAGAAGTAGGCGTTGTAAGTTTACTTCCTGTAGAAATAGGGCTTGCGCTCGTTCTTGTGGAGCTAGGTGCTGTAGGGGGAAGGAGGCCATTAGGGGTTGAAGATGGATATGATGGCATAACTTGTCCGATTCCATCATATAGATCTTTATACGGATCAAAAACTCCGGATAGATTTATTTGTGACTTGACACGAGCAGGTTGTAGAGAAGAAGAATCTATCGTTGTTGATGGATTTGTACTATGAATAGCATAAGACATACTGGTGAAAGAACAAAACAGAACTCCAGAAACTGTGTATAGTAAGAAGCTTTTTTTCATATGGATGTATTCCTAAAATATTTCTCCCCTCTCTCATAAAAAATAAAACTTTGGCCTCATTATGTCTCTTTTGTAAGAGACAAAACGAAACATAATGAGAGCGCGTTATATTTCAAGATAGGAATACAAGTATTTTTAAAAGTGATAGCGCATTCCAGCGGCAATATTTATTGCAGAGATGCCAGCTTTTTTGAATTTATGTTGATAGCTGATATCACTATGAAGCTCTATATTTTGCGATAAGTGCGCCTGAATACCAAAACCACCTTCAATTAAAGATTCCATAGCAGCAAGCGAAAAGTTTTCACTAAAAGTTTTGATCATGTTCAGTTTTCCGTAGAAGGAAAGGGCATGGCCTTTGTTTTGTGTCAAACGTCCACCAATACGGAACAACCATTGATGAGGTTTGCTTATGTCTATTTTAGAGTTATCGTCATCTGAGAAAGAGCTCTTATCTGATAAAGAACCAAGCATGAGACGTTGATAAACAAGTTGTGCTTGCGGTTCTAGGATTACACCTTCAAAACTGGTTGACAGTTTTTGACCAACAGTTGCAGCGGCTCCTAATGTTTTACTATTCTTCACTTTTGAGGTATGTTTGATGAGAGCTGTAGCGTGATTTTCTTTGAAAATTCCATAAGAGAGAAATGCACTTGCATAGATGCCACTGTCATGCTGAATATTTCCATATGCGGTGAGTGACCATTTATCAAACATATTTTTTTGAAAGCTCTCCTTGTTTTTAGGAGTAAAAGATAATTTCCCATATGTTCCGAAAAGACCAAAGTTGCTGCTGATATTTTGATCTTTTAGCGCTATTAGTGTTGCTCCTGCTTGCAATGCAGCATAGCGAATATCTGCTTGGATACCATCTTGTTTTGCTTGAACCTTAGAAGAAAAGGTGCTTTTATTGCCATAAGAGGATAAGAAAACGCCTCTCTCTGGATGATCTTTGGGCTCAAACATTGTTATTTGCATATTGTCTAACAAGATATTTTGATTGTTGACATCACTAAACCCAACAGCAAACATCGCAATAGGCATGGTTAAAGAACTTTCTCCTTGTGGTGTAAGAGTTGTGCTTTTTGCTGTTCCATCAAGAGAAGTAGAAGCTGCGGTTGCTTTATCATCATCTGTAAGTTTAGAGGTGCTCTCTGTAGCCGCGGTAGCAGTATTCTCAACCTTTGGGAGCAAATTCATATGCGCTTTTGCTGATGTATTAAGAGTTGTTTTTGATTCCGAGGAAGTGGTGTTTGTTTGGGGATCAATATCAGATTGCGAATTTTCATTTATTTTAGGCTGTCTCATTCCATGACCTGTTCTTATGGATGAAGTGTCCGTTGGAGGAGGGGATGTTTTTTCTTTTCTCTCCACGTTGGTTATTCCATCCGCGTTCAAAGTCTCTAATACTGCTTTGCGTAAAGTATTGGAAAGTTCCTTGTTTTGTCCTTGTAAGGCAGTATCCACTTGTGCCGCCTTATGTAATATTTCTGCTGTATTTTGCAGTTTGTGCCAATCACGATTGTCTTGGCTTACCCATTGTTGGTGTGCAGCATTAACACGCTGTTGGTTATCAGCTTCAAGGATTGCTGCCGCCTTTACGGCATCGGAAACTGCTTTGTCGTAGCCACGTAATAAATTTTCTCTTGTTTTTAATCGATTCTGACGTAATTGTTCAAGTTTTGCTCTGGCTTGCATCATGCGGTACGCATCACGATTAAATTGCTCTGACATAGCACGAGCGTATATAGAATCTCTTTCTTTCCGCATTTCCTCTCTATGATCAGGAGTTGCATAACGACCGATCCCTGAGAAATATCTGTTAATTTGAGTTCCTGAATCATCTAATGCTTCTTGAAGTGCTTGATTGAAGTGCGAATTATCCTCCATCATGGCGCCAGAGGCTATCTTTTCAAGATTTTTTTCTGCTTGTGTTGGTGTGTTTATTAAATCAATAGCACGGCGATATTGTTCAGGTAATTTCATAATCCCTTCAATGGCATGGCGTTTCTGGGGGCTTAGAGCAGAGGCGGTGCTGGTAGATGTGAAATTAAAAGAAGAAAAAAATAAAGCACAAGCGGCTGTACATAACAAAAGATTCTTATGCATAGAGATGTTCCTTAAGATATTTTCTTTATTTTGCTAAAAATGAACCACTTTTTGACACATTACGGTTTTTTGTAATGTAGTTAAGCAGCACTGTTTTCATCTCAGCGCTGCTTATGCGTCAAAATAGAGAGCTAAGATTTCTAAAAGCGATAACGCATTCCTCCGGAAAAATTAATTCCAGAGAACCCAGCTTTTTGAAGTTTATGTTGGTAATTAACGTCAGCATGAAGTGCGATATTTTTAGAAAGCTGCGCGTTAATGCCAAGCCCACCTTCAAGGGAAGAGCCCATAGAATCGAGATGGAAAGATTCCATAACATCGATAGTGCGCTCCTCACCAAAAGCTTTGATGACATTCAATTTACCATAAAAAGAAAGAACACGATCTTTTTCAATAGGAAGCATTGTTTTTGTTAAACGCCCTCCAATACGGACCAACCATTGATAAGGGGGCTTTATATTAACTTGGAAGCCATCAATATCTGAAAGAGTGCCAAAGGCAATATGTTGATAAATAAGTTGTGCTTGTGGTTCAAAAGACAGCCCTTCAACACCAGTTGCTAGTTTTTGTCCAACGGTAGCTGATATATTTAATGTATCCGTATTGTTTAATTCTGTGGTGTTGCCGATAAGGGCTGTTGTAATATGTCCGTTTAAAATGCCGTAGGAGAAAAGTGCATTAATATAGAGACCATTGTCATGGTGGAGATTCCCATATACCGTAAAGGACCATTTATCCAGTATGCTTTTGTCAGAACCTTCCATGTCCTTTGGCGTAAAAGCGAGCTTTCCATATGTGCCTAAAAGACCAAGATTCGCGGTTATATTTTGATTTTCTAACGTTGTTAATGTCATGCCTGCTTGTATAGCAGCATAGTGAACATTAGCACCATAACCATATTCCAATGGACTACGGCTGGAAGATAACGTCATCTTGTTGCCATAAGTCGATAAAAATATCCCTTTTTGTTTATGACCTTCTAATCCAAAAACTGTTGAGTGCATATTATCTAACAGTGTATTTTGATTGTTTATATCAGCCAAGCCAGAGGAGAATATTGCATTATGCATAACCAAATAGCTTGCCATTTGAGGAACAAGAGCTTTGATTTTTCCTTCATCATCAAGAGTCGCATTTTGTAGACGGAAATCCCAAAACTCTTCACTTTCTTGCAAGAGACTTTGCTGTTTGTCAGCTCTCCCACGGCTGGATGTTGGTCCATAGCCATTTAATACATATTTATAGGGCAATCCACCCATTGTAGTGTAGCCATTTGCCAGCGTGAAGGCGGCTTCCTCTGCTTTTCCAGACACCTGAACAAGTGAGAGACCACGCGCATTCAAAGGAATTGAAACTTCATCATTATCGAATGGTTCTGCACGCTTTGAAAGATTGTTGAAATAGATCGTTGTGGTGCCTGAGACATTACCATGAACGAGAACACGGTCAGTTTTTTGTTGTTCTTTTATAAGACCATTACTCCATTCGGTATTAAAGTAAATCCTTGCGTTGCCCAATGCATTGTAAACCGTTGTTGCATCGAAGCTTCTGTTTTGCTCTGCTTTCGCAGCTTCAGCTGTTGGCTGTTTTCCCACATGCAAGGTTTGATATTGATTGTCTGCTAGTTTATGCGGCGCATTAAATATAATAGAGCTATTATTAAGGTTCAATACTGAGACAATAGACTGTGCACGTTGTTTAATATCAGTGAGCAAGTATCCTTTAGAGCTGTCAAATTCTTTGTCTACTTCAAATTGACTAATCTTTAGGGACCACTTGCTGTTATTGTTGAGAGTAAAAATCGTTGTATTTTGAGGTAAAGTCTTTGCTCGTCCTTCTATAATCGAATTGTCAGCGCTTAATATAAAAGTGCGAGGATCGATATCTTTTGAGTTTTCTGGGATTTTATTTTTTAATAATATATCAGAACGAATTTCTGAACTTTTAAGTTCTACCTCAGCAACAGATTTTGCATAATCTGGTCCTAGAATACCAATACCATTTTCAACAAGAAGTTTTGTGTTGGTAAGAATTGCTTTATTGATAACTTTTTCGCCCTCTTTTACTTGGGAACTTGGGATGTAATCAAAAAGGATACCACGACTTTTGTGATGTCCGGAAACATTTATGATTGAATCTTCAATATGGATGATGCCGTTTGAAATTTCTAAACCACGGGAATTTGATTTTCCTACAGTTTTTTTAGCATGAATACGTCCACTTGTTGTTGCGGTAAATAAATTTGAGTCTGAACGCATTGTTGAATTTGTAATGGTGATAAAGGCTTTGTCATCAGCAACCACTGTTGTATATGCGCTGCGGATAAAAACGTTATTAAAGGTTTTTTCTTCTCCTGCTTTATCCGCACGAGCCATAACCATTGTAGGAGCTGATGTATTTGCATAAGTTGAACCGAAATGAGAAAAAATCAAAGTTCCAGCAATTGTACATAACAAAAAATTTTTCTTATAAATATATTTCTTACACATAGATATGCCTTTAGTATTTGGTATGCTTTGATGCTTACTTCATTCCCCTGATGGCGCAAGTACCCAGACAGTTTCTATATCATTATGTTTTTATTGTAAACAACAAAACGAAATATTGTATCGTGTTCTTTATCGTTAAAAAAATGATTTTAGAAGAGCTTTTAAAATAAAAATTGCAGTTAGAAACTATGAATTGCAGAAAAGCTAGATTGATCAGTATTCCGTTTAAAAGTGTTAAGAAACAAAATATTTTGCAAGGATGTTTGTTGCTTAAGGCTGTTGTTATGGAAACTCTACAAAGTTTTTGGAGAAGCTGTTGTTGTGTGCTTACAAAAAGCTTTTAATTGATTTTCTTACACAGAGAATTATTTATTACGTGTTTTAAAATACAAAAAATTTTATTAAAAGCATTTGATTTTTATAAATCAAAAAGGCAGCTCTCTTGAGAATTCAGTATTCATTTAGAGATAACAGATTTTATTACATTTGGTTTGAGTGAGATTAATTGGCTCAAGAAAGGTGGTAGAAAGAATAGTTGTTAACGGTTCTTTCCGATAGATTGTAAAAAGGCAGCACATTTGCACTGCCTTTTATTAAAATGAATAGAATATAAATTGTTTTTTGCGTTTTCTTAAAACTGATAGCGTATTCCACCTGAAAAGCTTGCTCCAGATATACCAGTTTTTTGAAGCTTATATTGATAGTTAACATCAGCATGAAGGGCGATATTTTGTGATAATTGTGCATTTACACCAAATCCACCTTCAAGGGCAGCTCCTATAGAATCAAGGTGGAATGGTTCACCAATCTGTATTGTACCATTGTTAGAAAAAGCTTTAACAACGTTTAGTTTACCATAGAAAGAAAGAATACCGCTGTTTTCAATAGAAAGCTTCGTTTGCGTTAAGCGTCCACCAACACGCACTAAGTATTGATAAGGATTTCCCATATCCACATCAAAGCCATCGACATCTGAGAGTGTGCCAAGCATGAGGCGTTGATAAACAAGTTGTGCTTGTGGTTCAAAGACCAATCCTTTCTTACTGGTTTCGAATTTTTGTCCAATGGTTGCTGATGCACTGAATGTATCAGCATTTTTCAATTCTGCAGTCTTTCCTATGAGAGCTGTGGTGATATCTCCCTTGAGCATTCCATAGGAGAAGAGCGCATGGAGGTATATCCCATTATTATGGCGCAGCCCACTATATGCAGTAATTGACCATTTATTGAGTGTACTCTTGTCAGCACCTTCCATGTCTTTAGGGGTGAAAGCTAATTTCCCATATGTCCCCAAAAGACCGAAATTGGCGGTCATATTTTGATCTTCTAGAGCTGCTAATGTAATGCCTGCCTGTAAAGCTGCATAGTGAATATCGGCACCATAGCCATATTGTAATGGCGTACGGTGAGAGGATAATGTCATCTTATTTCCATAAGTTGAGAAGAAGACTCCTTTGTTTTTATGATCTTTTGTCTCAAAGGTGTTTTCCTGCATCGAGTTGAGTAAAGTGTTTTGATTGTTTATATCAGCCAGTCCAGCTGAGAATAGTGCGTTAGGCATGGACAAATAGCTTGCCACTTGAGGAACGAGAGCTCTGATCTTTCCTTCATTATCGAGAGTCGCATTTTGCAAGCGAAAATCCCAGAAATTCTGATTTTTTTCCAAGATGTTTTGTGCGTTGTTTGCTTGTCCAAGGGATGATGAACCGGTATTTTGCGCTTCTTTCTCTTTTGGTGAAACACCTTCAATCATTGTTCCTGATGCTGATATCGTGTAGATTGTGTAGTCTTTGAGGGTATTTTCTTTTGATTCTTGTGATATTCCGCTAAAATGACTTTGTGTGCTATCGGCTGTCCCATGGCTGGATGTTGGACCATAGGCTTTGAGTATATATTTATAGGGCAATCCCTCCATTGTGGTGTAGCCGTGTGCAAGTTTGAAGGAATCTTCATTTGCATTTCCAGAAACTTGAATGACTGAAAGACCACGCATATTCGAGGAAACAGAATCTTCAGCTTTTAATATCTCACCTTTCGCAAGGTTTTTGATATGGACTGTTGTGCTGCCTGATACATCACCATGAATAAGGAGGCGGTCAGCTTTTTGCTGTTCTTTTACTAGACCATCACTCCATTCAATATTAAAATAAATTTTTGCATTGCCTGTGGCATTGTAAACTGTATTATAAGTGCTTTCTATATCGGGGATTGTACTTCCCTCAGGTCTACGAACCTCAGCTGTTCGCCCTACATACAAGGTATGATAATGATCTTTTTCCCGCCCTTGTGGTGTCTTAAATATGATAGAACTATTATTAAGATTCAGTACTGAAACGGTAGAAAGGGCTCGTTGTTTAATATCACTGAGCTCATAGTTAAACACATTAAAGTCAGTATCGACTTCCTCTTGAGAGGTCTTTAAGTACCATTTGCTTTTGTTATTCAGAGTCAAAACCGTTGTATTGACTTTTAAAGTTCTTGCTCGTCCCTCTATTGTTGAATTATCAGCGGTTAATGCTAAAGTTACAGGAAGAGTATCGTTGTCATAATATTTACGTTTCGTTTTATTTCTCAATAATACGTCAGATCGAATTTCTGAGTCTTTAAGTTGAACTTCAGCAACGGCTCTTGAGCAGTAGGGACCAAGAATACCGGTACCGTTTTTCACAAGAAGTTTTGTATTGCTAAGAACAACCTTATTGACAACTTTTTCTCCACTTTTCAGTGAAGAATCTTTTGTTTCATAAAAAACGATACCACCGGCACCCCCTCGTTGGACGGTTATGGTTGAATCTTCAACGTTGATTATACCATTCTTTGTTTCTAAACCTTTGTACACTGTATTTGCTTTAATTTCTTTAGCATGAATGCGTCCACCTTCTGATACAGAAAGTGCAGACATTTCCGTGTGTATTGTTGATTTTACAATTGTGATAGCTGCTTTATCATGCGCTAATATTCCAGGTCCTTTATCGCGGACAAGAACATTATTTAAAGTCTTTTCTTCTCCCTTATTTAATTCAATCTTCCCCAAAATTTCAGGAGTTTCAGGAGCCGATGTATTTGCATAAGTTGAACCGAAATGAGAAAAAATCAAAGTTCCAGCAATTGTACATAACAAAAAATTTTTCTTATAAATATATTTCTTACACATAGATATGCCTTTAGTATTTGGTATGCTTTGATGCTTACTTCATTCCCCTGATGGCGCAAGTACCCAGACAGTTTCTATATCATTATGTTTTTATTGTAAATAACAAAACGAATTATATCGATGATGTTCTCTATGATTTGAAGTTTTGCTTCAGAAAAACTTTTTTTCATGATCATAAAAAGTTGAGAAAAGTGGATTTCATAAAACCTAGCTTGGTTAAGCTTATGCTAAAAGCACTATGAAGTATGATATTTAAAAATTGTCTATTAAAGATAATCACTATAAAAAGCTCTATAGCGTTGAGATGTATTATTTGATGCACTCACCAAAACGATCAGCAAATTTTTTCTGCTATAAGAAGAAGAGATGAGGGGGCTATTCACAGGCTTTCTTTAAAGAGGCTAAGGGTACCAAAGTCCATTTTTCTAAGGAAGCACAGCCCATTTCGCGATGGTGTTCATGAATGCTATAACGCTAAAGCCATAGAGTTCCATCATCTTTACGCTTACGAAGGAGCAAGCCCATCGCACTTTGCTAGCTCCCAATGTTTGTGACAAGCCCTTGGTTCTTGAGACAGTTCATGAGAGGACTTCTCAGGCTTTTCTTATATAACTTTTCTCCACACGCCAGCCCTACTTGTAACGTGCAAGAAAATTTTTAATTGTTTCAACATAAAACAAGTTTGAAATGAGAGAATCCTACGATATTAGGGACTCTCATTCAACATGGAAAACAAAGAATTATCTTTATAAATCAATATACTGTATGGAATTAGAGGGATAAGCATTGTCAAAATGGTTTGCCTAAAAACGGTACATGGACATATAAATGAATCCTTACAGGGTGGTGTTAAGCTAATGGATTGAAGAAACAGGAGGATAAACATAGAAAAGGTATGAAGAGAGAGTTTCTTTTATCATTATCTTTTCCAATGTAGTCTTCTTTTTATTATCTAAAAATACACTTTGCTTAGCTTTATAGACAAATTCGATAATGAATATGCCGCGTGACTCGTGTAAATAGGAGGGAAGGAGATCATTGAGGAGAAAAGAAAAAAGTTTCAGGGGATAAGAATAGTAGCTTACATAGATTAAAAAGGCAGTATGTATACTGCCTTTTTTGTTAAATTGAATAGAATGAATAGGCTATTTACAGACTTTCCTTAAAACTGATAGCGTATGCCACCTGAAAAGCTTGCACCACTTATACCAGTTTTCTGAAGCTTTTGTCGATAGCTTACATCACCGTAAAGAGAGAAATTGTGAGACAGTTGTGCATTGATGCCAACGCCGCCCTCAATTGCTGTTCCTATGGGATCAAGGTCAAAATCTCTGCCAATCTGGATGGTACCATCATCACCAAAGGTTTTGATCAAGTTTGCTTTTCCATAGAAGGAAATGGCAGGACCATTTTCAGTGGTCATAATGGTTTTGGTTAAACGTCCACCAACACGGATCAACCATTGAGAAGGATTTTTCATATCAATTTTTAAATTATCAGCATCTTCAATGGTATCAAACATCAAATGTTGATAAGCAAGTTGTATTTGGGGCTCGAAGGTTAAACCTTCCATTCCGGTAGAAAATTGTTTGCCAACGGTGGTGGAAATACTCAACATTTTTACATTGTTCAATTTCGCGGTTTTACCAATGATAGCATTGGTGATATCGCTCTTTATTATTCCATAGGATAAAAGTGTATCCATATAGAAACCACTGTCATGCTGTACGCTACTATAGGCAGTGAGAGACCATTTATCTAAAGTGCTTTTACTTGCATCCTGCATCTCTTTTGGAGTGAAAGACAGCCGCCCATAGGTGCCTAAAAGACCAAGATGTGTAGTAGTGCTGTGCCCTTCTAACGTAGTCAATGCAACCCCACTTTGTATAGCGGCGTAGCGAATATCAGCACCATAACCATATTTAAGGGGACCGCGTTTCGAGGATAAGGTTCCTGTACCCCCATAGGTAGAGAGGAAAAAACTGTTTTTTAGATTTTTCTGCTCTCCCAAGACTGTTGTTCTCATATTGGCTAAAAGTGCATTTTGCTTGGCCATATCGGCCAATCCAGTATAAAAGAGGGCATTTGGCATAACCAAATAGCTTGCCATTTGTGGTACAACTGCTCTTACTTTTGAATCGGTGTCAAAAAATTCAGGCTGCAAACGGAAATCCCAGAAATCTTTATCCTTTTCATCGAATAAGTTTTGGTTAGCATTGGCTTTGCCATAGCTTGAGACTGGTCCATAGGCAGTTAGCGTATATTTATAAGGAGTTCCTCCTATGGTGGTATAGCCATTTTTCAATTTAAAGGAGTCTTCTTTTGCTTCTCCAGAAACTTGAATAAGTGAAAGTCCACCTATATTTGAAGGAGTAGAAGCATTCTCTACGCTCTCTTTATCCCCTGAAACACTTTTGACATAAACTGTTGTGGTGCCTGCTACATCACCGTGAATGAGAAGCCTATCGGTTTTTTGTGCATCTATTGCAACACCATCACTCCATATAGCGTTGAAATGAATTTCTGCCTCACCAAAGGCATTATAGACTGCTAGAGTGGTTGGTATTCCAGATCCTACATGCAATGTATGATAATGATCTTCTACCGGTCCATTAAAAACAATAGAACTATCATTAAGATTGAGCACAGAAATATCAGAACGTGACCTTTGAGCAATAGCAAGCAGTTTTCCGTCATCATCGGTTTCTTTTGTACTGGTTTTCAATATCCATGTTGTCTTGTTTGTCAAATCAAAGCGTACGGTTCTGTTTTCTGCAATTTTTGCTCTTCCCTTTAATACCGAGTGATTAGCATTTAATGTAAAAGCAAAATTACTTTCTTTAGTTGAAGCTTTTGCTGCTAATAAAATATCGGCACTGATTTCTGAATTTTTGAGATTGGCTATACCGATTGATTGGTCTGCGTTAATTCCAATACTATTTTCAGTGCGAATCTTTGTATTTGTCAAGTTGATTTCTAAGGCGTTATCGTCCTCGGATTTATCAAATATTATGCCACTGTTTTCTGCTGTTGCAGAAACATTTGTTACATCAATATATCCGCTATTTTTTACAACAAATGCTGATCCTTTTGCTGCTACGGTCCCTCCATTCATTTTAATTGTGCCACCGTTTTCTGCATAAAGTCCGATGAAAGTATTGCTAATCGCTGTATTTCCATGCAATTCAATTAAGCTGTAAGGATTACTGGCAGCTGCACCGTATCCGTTGCCATCCATTGTTGTTAGAGCAACGTCTGTGACCTTAATATGTCCACCATTCATTGCGAACAATGCCATGGTTGTCGCAGTTACTGTTCCCCCAGTCATTATGATTGTGCCACTATTTTCTGCATCAAGTCCGGTTACAGCATTATCAATAGTTGTCTTCCCATACAATTCAATCAAGCTATTAGGATCGGTGGTAGCTGCACCGTATCCGTTACCATACATCGTTGTTAGAGCAACATCTGTGACCTTAATATGCCCACCGTTTTTTGCAAACACTGCCATGTTTGCAGCGGTTACAGTTCCTCCCGTCATTGTGATTGCACCACTATTTTCTGCATTAAGCCCGATGAAAGCATTATTAATTGTTGTCTTTCCATGTAATTCGATCAAGCTATCAGGATCGGTGGTAGCTGCGCCATAGTTACCATTTATTGTTGTTAGAGCAACATCTGTGACTTTAATATGCCCACCGCTTTTTGCAAGCAATGCCATGTTTGCAGCGGTTACAGTTCCTCCCGTCATTGTGATTGCACCACTGTTTTCTGCATTGAGCCCGATGAAAGCATTATTAATCGTTGTCTTTCCATGCAATTCAATCAAGCTTTCAGGATCGGAGGTAGCTGCTCCGTATCCGTTACCATACATCGTTGTTAGAGCAACATCTGTGAGCTTAATATGTCCCCCGCTTTTTGCAAGCAATGCCATGTTTGTTGCGGTTACAGTTCCATCTGCCATTGTGATAGTACCACTATTTTCTGTATAAAGTCCGATGAAAGCATTATTAATCGTTGTCTTTCCATGCAATTCAATCAAGCTTTCAGGATCGGAGGTAGCTGCTCCGTATCCGTTGCCATACATCGTTGTTAGAGCAACATCTGTGACCTTAATATGTCCTCCGCTTTTTGCAAGCAATGCCATGTTTGTTGCGGTTACAGTTCCACCCGCCATTGTGATAGTACCACTATTTTCTGTATTAAGCCCGATGAAAGCATTATCAATTATTGTCTTTCCATATAATTCAATCAAGCTGTCAGGATCAGTGGTAGCTGCACCGTATCCGTTGCCATCCATTGTTGTTAGAGCAACATCTGTGACCTTAATATGTCCACCGTTTGCTGCAAACAGTGCCATGTTTGTTGCGGTTACAGTTCCATCCGCCATTGTGATAGTACCACTATTTTCTGTATAAAGTCCGATGAAAGCATTATTAATTGTTGTCTTTCCATGCAATTCAATCAAGCTGTTAGGATCGCTGGTAGCTGCACCGTATCCGTTGCCATCCATTGTTGTTAGAGCAACATCTGTGACCTTAATATGTCCACCGCTTTTTGTAAGTACTGCCGCGCTTTTCCCAGTTACAGTTCCACCCGCCATTGAGATAGTGCCACTATTTTCTGTATAAAGTCCGATGAGAGCATTATTAATTGTTGTCTTCCCATCCAATTCAATTAAGCTTTCAGGATCGGTGGAAGCTGCACCGTATCCGTTTCCGTCCATCGTTGTTAGAGCAACATCTGTGATCTTAATATATCCACCGTTCATGGTAAACAATGCTGCGCTTTTTGCAGTTACAGCTCCTCCCGTCATTATGATGACACCACTGTTTTCCGCATCAAGTCCATTTATAGCATTAGTAATCGTTGTCTCTCCATCCAATTCAATAAAGCTGTAAGGATCGGTGGAAGCTGCCCCGTATCCGTTTCCGTCCATCGTTGTTAGAGCAACATCTGTGACCTTAATATATCCACCTTTTTGTGCAAATAATGCTCTATTTCCCGCAGTCACTGTCCCTCCCATCATTATGATTGTAGAGAATAAACCGTCTGCATAGAGTCCATCACCATCAGATGATGTAACTTGAACGCTGCCTTCTTTACTATTGGCTAAAGTAATGAAGCTGCCGTTCATTACGTATAGCCCTGTGTGTTCTCCATCAAATGCTCCTCCTAATATCGTTACTTGTGAACCATCTTCTGCCGATATGCTGGTGTCTGCTTGCGTAATGGTTACATTTTCTAAAGTGAGATGACTTCCGGCAAAGGCCGTTATTCCTGTGTATAAAAACTCTTCTTTTTCATTTTCTAATTCACTTTCCCATCCAGGGTCTAATTCATTGTCCGATGTTTTCACACTTTCTAGCTTGTCTTGATCACTTATGCTGGTATTTGCATAAGTAATGGTTACATTTTCTAATTTGTTTTTATCGCTTTTACTCTCATTGAAGAACGCACCAGTTTCAAAAGCCGTAATGGTTCCTCCAGTCATTGTGATTGTGCTACCGTTTGTTGCATAAAGCCCAATTACAGCGTCATTAATTACCGTATTTCCGTGTAGTTCAATTGTGCTGTCAACATCATTAGCTATTGCACCGATTCCGGTGCCATCTTTTTTTAAAGTAACATCTGTGACGTCAATATGTCCGCCATTTTCTGCAAGTAATGCTGTATTTTCTCCAGTGACTGATCCTCCTATCATTGTGATTGTGGATTGTGCACCATTTGCATAGAGTCCGTCACCATGAGATGATGTAACTTGAACACTGCCTTTTTTATTATCGGCTAATTCACTATAGGTTAAAGTAATAGCGCTGCCTTCCGTAGCAGATATTCCTTTGAGTTCTCCATCAAATTCTCCTCCTAAAATCGTTACTTCAGAATGATCATTTGCAAATATACTGGTGTTTGCTTGCGTAACTGTTACGTTTTCTAAAGTAACTTTGCTTTTGTTGTCGGCATTTATTCCCTTGTCCATGAAGTGGCCATCTTTACCGCTTAATATTGTTACACCTTCCAGCTTATTTTTATCATTCATACTGTTTTCGAAGAAAGCGCCAATTTCAGAAATCGTAATAATGCCTCCAGTCATTTTGATTGTAGCACCATCTTTTGCATTAAGACCAAGACGAATGTCAAAATCAGTTCCTTTAATGGCTGTGTCTTGCAGTAATGTAATCGCACTGCCAAGACCGTCAGCTGTTACAGCATAAATATCCGTGTCTTTATTCCCAACCACAGTTAAATGTGTGCCGGTGATTTTCCCGTTGTCTTTCGCATTAATAATCTCATACGTTGTGTTAGATACTTCTTTTTTCTCGCCGGAAACTTCAAGAGTTTCAGCATATACATTGAGATGGGTGTTGAATAGCATGACAGCTATGACAGCTATGACAGCTGTGCAGCATAAAAGGGATTTTTTACACATCAAGATTTTCCTAACTTATAAGAGCCACACACTCTTCCCCCGCTTATAAGAAGGATATCAAATGGATGGATATTTTAGAGATGGAACGTGAATAGGATATTTTTATTTTTGTGTAAAGTATAAATTAACTTATACATTTAGCATATAATGTATTATATTTAAATTCATTTAGTATTAAATGAATACATTATGTTAATATTATGTAAGTATTATAAGTTTTTCTATTCAAGATATGTGTTATGTTTGCATAAAACTTGTTGCTTATGCTTAAAGAAAAGAAATAGGCAAGAAAATTTCAAAAAACTGTATACTTGAGCCTGATAGGGATCTCTTCCAACATCATGAAACCAAAGATGATACCATAGCTTTCATGTTTTTCTTTAACACGGTTACGATAAAATAGCGCTCATTGATTTTTCAATCGACTTTTAGTTTTTTTCAAGGGATATTTTTACTAGTTAAAAGCGCGATATTTTATTGTCTTGAGTTTTTTAACTAATTTTCTTAAAGAAAAATGTTGGCGGTGTGTATTGGTAGAAAAGAATAGGGGAGAGATAAAAAGGCAGCATACTGTGCTGCCCTTTTTGTTAAATTGAATAGAATGAATAGGCTATTTTTACAGCCTTGATTTAAAACTGGTAGCGCATGCCACCTGAAAAGCTTGCACCACTTATACCAGTTTTCTGAAGCTTTTGTTGATAACTTACATCACCATGAAGGGAGAAATTGTGAGACAGTTGCGCATTGATGCCAACGCCGCCTTCAATTGCAGGTCCCATGGGATCAAGGTCAAAATCTCTGCCAATCTGGATGGTACCATTATCACCAAAGGTTTTGATCAAGTTTGCTTTTCCATAGAAGGAAATGGCAGGACCATTTTCAGTGGTCATAATGGTTTTTGTCAAACGTCCACCAACACGGATCAACCATTGAGAAGGATTGTTCATATCAACGGTAAAATTATCAG
>NZ_JBHIRR010000016.1:0-34506 GCF_042197325.1 Bartonella sp. AA16NXGY
TGTTGATCATCACGGAGAACACGCTTGACTTTCATGCGTAAGTGAAAGAATTCCCCCGTAAAACGTGGGTCATAGCTAACGAAATCACACCATTTTCGTCCTGTACAAGCCATTTGGAATTGCATTTGTGCGTGATATTCTGGTTTGATTTCGTCACCTATACAAAAGCGCATATGTGTTACTGATCTCGGGCATTTGACTTCGATTAAACCGTCTTCTCCAATGAGACCATCAGGACTAGCCCCCGCCATTTCTATTGTGGGGTGTTGGATAAAGCCGCACTTTGTTATATTGGCATCATGAATGAAGCCATATTCTCTCAAGGCATCATCTTCATGTTCGATACCCCATCTCATATCTTCAGTTTCATAATAAGGGCTTGTTTCGCCTGTTAAGCGCTCTGTTATGAGTTTGATTTTGTAGTCTTCATATTTGCTCGTAGGCAATCCTTTTGTAGTTTTATTGAGTATGTTGTAAATGTTTGATGCGGTGACTTTACCCAAGCGTGCTTGGAACCATTCTGCTGTTCTTTGTTCCATCTCACACCGCCGTTCTTTGTTCTTGTGGTGCATATTCTATATCTTGGACGTGAATATATTCGGCATCTTGTATAGGCGCCTCTATTTGCTTTTGTTGTAGGAAAGATTGTTCTTTTTCATGCTGTCTCTTTTGCAAAACATCCAAAATCCTTTGTGCTACTTCATCAGGAAGATCTTCAAGCCTGTCGACTTGTGCATAATCAAGCACTTTTTCTTCTTCTGTTTGAGTGATGTTTATTAATTGTTTGATTTGCGTAAGCACATCATAAGAAACTAACTTCGTTTGTACGTTATGGTTTGTTTCATTGATACGTTTAGCTTCATCTTCTTCATAAATACCGGAAAGACCGAAAGCGTAACGAGCACATTGTATAGTGGCTTTATGACGCAACATACGTGCGGGGTATTTTTTCCAAGGGTCACTGTGGCCTTGTTCGCATTCTTTGCGATATTCGGTGACTTCGATAGGGTCTTTAATGCCTTTGAGACGAATAGCACATTTGATAGCAATGATATTCCCATCATCATTGAGTTGATCTTGAAAGGTCATGCCATCAAAGTCAGGATTTGATTTGATGATCTTTATCCAACCGTCGATAGAAACAACGGGTATGATGCCGCCGCCTTTTTTAGGGAGAGCATAGATTTCTTTTGTTAAAGGGTTAAGTCCATAAGTATTGGCAACAAAAAGAAAAACGGCAAATTCTGCATCAGTGATGACATTAGCATTTTTATCTCCAATACAAGTTTTTATGATTGTGGTTCGAAATTCTTCAGCAGAAAATCCATATTTTTCTGCCATTTCGTTTAAAAAAGTAGAATTTTTCATCTTGATTTCCTACATTGCGCGCAATTCACGTGTGGCGTGAATCACGCTGGTGTTTAAAAGTTGTTTGTGTGGTTAAAAACGGCTTATATGGCTATTACGGTATTACCAAAAATCTCGGCAAAACCACAAACTTTAGCTTTTCCATAAACTTTGGCGTTACCAGAAATCCAGCAATTGCCATCATGAGAGAGATTGCTTTCATTTTCTATAAAACCGCCTAGGTCACCTTTTTTGACATATCCAAAGTCTCTTAATGCTCTAATTCGGTGAAGAGTTCTTCCATCAAACTCAATTGTTTCATCAGTAAGTTCGTATTTTTTCATCTGGTTTGTTACCTAGTTGAGATTCTTTTATCGCCATCAATCCAGTCGTCCCAACATACACATGCTTCACCGTAAATTTTTGCATGACCGTAAACATGCGCATCACCGGAAACTTCTGCATTGCCGTAAACACGCGCCCTATCATAAATGTATGCCTTTTCGTAAACTTGTGCATTGCCATAAACTTCTGCATTATCAAAAACGTGCGGTTCACCGCAAATATATGCATCACCGTAAACTTCTGCATCACCGTAAATGCATGGTTCATCGCAAACTTCTGCTTTGCCATAAATACGAGAATTGTTGTAAACATGTGCATAACCGTAAACTTGTGCATTTTCGTAAACCTTAGCATCACCAAAAACCTTGGCATAACCATAGACTTTTGCATAATCCCCAATCCAGCAATTACCATGATGCGATAGGTTGTCTTCTTTTTGTATATAGCCACCTAAATCACCTTTCTCGACGTTTCCAAAGTCTCGTAATGCGCGAATGCGGTGGAGAGTTTTGCCCCCAACTTCGATTGTTTCATCAGTAAGTTCATATTTCTTTTCCATAATGATAGCCTCTTAATGCATGCTTTGTCTTTTAAGCTCTTGAGACAGCACCCCCATGCCTTTTGTTGTGATTTTTGCTGAAGGAATGACTTTTTCAGTTCCATTTTCGGTTTGAATAGTGAGGGTTGAGCAATCCATTAGTCCTTTTTGGATTTTATCCTGATAAGGCAATAAGCGATCCCCGAAAGTGCGTCGATACACCCATCCTTTTTTCTGTAGGAAGAGAATGAATTGTTTTGGTTGCATTTCGAGCACTTTAGCGGCTTCAGTAAGACTGAAGAGCCCATCAGAGCGTTGCAAGCTTTCCAGAGCCATTGCTTTTGGTTTTAAATCTTCAATGATGATGTCTTTACGCTCATTTTCATTTTTTAGATGAGTTAATACACCTAACATTACTTGTGGACTTGAGTAATCGATTTGTGGTGTAACAACTTGCTTTGCACGCCGCTCGCATTCGATAAAGTATTCTCTTGCTTGCTTTCCTTTTTTATTACGCTCGACCATGGCAAGCTCTTTCGCCATGTCTAAGGTAAGATAGTATTCTACTGCTATGGCATTGTTCGCTTCCATTTTTTTGTGGAAGCGAATAAAGTCCCTTCCATCAAGGAAAGCATAGGTCATAATACGTTTTTTTATCCAAGTAGAAAAATCTTGTTTACTCTCCAAAAAGACATGTAATTCACGTGCATTTACTGTCTGAACGCTTTCTTCGTTAATGGTGTTATTTGTAATAGCGATAGGATTATTCATAATTTTACTCCATCCGATAATTTAATAAGAGGAAAGAGGGGGGCGCTTTTAAAAACGCCCTCTGTAGTATGTATAATGTGGGTAGTTTGGAATGACATCCGAAAGAGTTAAACGGTGCTGCTGTTCATAAGTACCGTATGTTTCATCTTCATATCGCTGCTGTTCGATTTCTTCTAAAAAAAAACCGTATGCTGTGCTGTGTAGAATAAAATCGTGAGGTATTTTGCCATCAAAACACTTTTGTTCACGTAGTTTGAGATAAAACTCAGCAATATCTTCAGAGATATCTTCGCAACGATTAGTCGTTGGTTCTACGCGCAAAATTTGGACAGCATTATCGGTTTGGTCGATAAAATTGATAATGTCCTTTTCTTCTAATAAAGGACCAGATTTAGCGAGATTTTGTTCTTCATTTTCGCACATCACTAAGAGAATTTCATCAGAATTTATAAACACTGGTTTATTCACAAATGCCTCCATATCAAAATATTTAAATACATTTTGAAAAAAACGCCTTGACATAGGTTTTTTTTTTCGGGGTATGGTGCAGTGATAATTGTATTTTATGCACAAGTCAATTAAAATTTTGCATAAAACGCAAAAATAAATCTTAAAATATATAATTAAATTATGCGCTATCCACAATTTGGGAGATGTTTATGAGCGATATAGATAAAAAAATAGAATCTGTTTTTTCATTATTCAATGAAAAAGAGCAGTTAATTATTACTTATTTTGTTTTTAATTTTTTTAATAATTCAAGAAAATCAAGCACCGCTTCTTTGTCAACTGGATCAAGTGATGCACATATTTTCATAAAATCTAAGTCTACTTCTTTGTAAAAACTGGGGGGAGGTTCGTTAAAAAATTCAGAAATCTTTACTAGTTCATCTATGGTTATATCTCGCGTTTTACCATTTTGATAGGTATTAAGCATGCGATTCACTGCTGATGGGTGTAGTTCTAAATGTGATGCTAATAATGTTTGTGCGCCGTGTCCTCGTTCGTTAAGACGCTCTTTAATCCATAGCTTAAGTTTGGACTGAATATCTTGTTCCATGGTTCGTATAATCCTTGAAAATATATTTTTATGCAAATGTGCAAAAATGATAAAAAAGCATAATTTCGTTGACTTGTGCATAAAACGCAATTATTTATTGCGCTGTTATGGAGATTACATATGCCTTCGAGATTAATTATAAAATATTTAGGTGGTTTCAAAACTGTAGCAACCATAGTGCAAAGAGATGTGTCATCTGTTTATAGATGGCGTGACATGCCAGCAAAACACCAGCAAAAAATTTTAGATTACGCACGTGATCATGGGATAGATTTGCGTCCAGAAGATTTTTTTTATCCCGAGCGCTTGCAGAGATTAATGCAAGAGCAACACCCCCCAATGACTACATTTGCAAAAAGTTCCGGCGTTGATAGCGCGCGTGAGACTTTGCAGCCTTAAGGAGGTGATGATGGCTGTAGAAAAGAAATACGAACTTACTGATGAAACAATTGAGTTTGATGGCAGAACACTTCACCGCATTCGTGCACTGAGAGACTTTGGTGATGTTAAAGCAGGTGATTTAGGAGGCTATATAGAGAAAGAAGACAACCTAAGTCATGAAGGTGATTGTTGGGTTGGGAATAGGGCATGGGTTTATGGTGATGCACGTGTTTTTGGCAATGCCAAGGTTCTTGGTTTTTCTCATGTTTATGACAATGCCCGTGTTTATGAGAATGCCAATGTTCTTTTAGCAGCTGCGATTTATGGCAACGCCAAGGTTTGTGGTAATGCGCATGTATTTGGCAATGCCAAGGTTTGTGATGAAGCTGCGGTTTTTGGTAATGCTTACGTTTACGATAATATCCATGTTTATGGCAGCGCCAAGGTTTATGGCAACGCCAAGGTTTGTGGTTATGCCAAGGTTTGTGATGCTGCTAAGGTGTTCGGTCATGCCGTGGTTTATGGTAAGGCCAAGATTTATGGAAATGCATATGTTTGCGGCACTGAAGAATATGGTGGCGACAGAGTTTATATGTGTTCACATAATGCAAATGAAGCGCATAAGAATGATGATGGTAAGCCTCGTGTAGAGCTTATACCGCCGTTGGCACTGCTTGAAATTGGTAAAGTTTTAGAGTTTGGGGCAAAGAAGTACGGAGCAAACAATTGGCGTAATGGCATGCACTGGAGCAGGTTACACGGTGCTGCTTTACGTCATTTATTAGCATGGTTTGGTGGAGAGCATAAGGATGCTGAGAGTGATTTATCACACTTGGCACATGCGGCTTGTTGCATTCTTTTTTTAATGGAATGCGAAGCACAACAGATTGGTCATGATGACCGCCCTCATAAAAATTAAAGGAGATAAAGATGAGTTCGAATGAGATTTTATGGATAGCAGTGGTTTCAGTTTTGCTCTTAAGCGGAGTGATGTTTCGTATTGCATTGCATTATCGCGATCAAGTTAAAGCACTTAAAGAGCAGGTTCAAGATATTAAGAAAAAAATGAAAGAGAATGAGTTTAGGTATTTAAAGGAAAGCAAGCAGACAATTGATGAATGTGATGCGGATCTTGAAGAACGTGACAAGGAAATTAAACAACTGAAGCAAGAGATTGAAGAACGTGACGAGGAAATTAAACAACTGAAACAAAAGACTGAAGAGCATGAAAAGGCGTTCAGAAATGTAAGTGAAGTTGTAATGACACTCGAAGCAGATGTTCAATCACGTGATACGGAAATTAAAGAATTGAAGCAAAAGATAGATGCGTATCGAGAAGATTTTACACGGAAAAGTGAAAAGATACAGGCACTAAAAGCAGATGTTCAATCACGCGACGAGGAAGTTGAAAGACTAACACAAAAGCTTAAACAGCGTGATGAAGCAGTAAAAGCGCCGGCTCGTAAAAATAAGAAGAAGGGTAAGTGAGGAGAGAAAGATGAGTTTAGTAGCAATTGTTATTTCCTTAATTGCGAATGTGATTTCGTTTTATGCTGTTCATGACTCTTCTAAAAGAGTGCGAAGGCTTAGAAAAGAGCTAGCAGAAAAAAATGAGTTAATAATGTCACAAAAAGCATTGATGGAAGGACAGCTAGCAGAAAATGAAGAGAAAATACAACATTTACAAGAATTACAAGCAAACGTGCAAGAATGTTTAGAGAAAAGCACTAAAGGGCAAGAATGTGTGATGTCATATGAAAATATTTATGAAAATATTCAAGTCTCTAAAGCTGTTCGTACGCTTGTAAGAGAGTTTATAGAACTAAATCCCATTACAGATGAACAAGAAGATAGATCGCAGGAATTATTGCAACAATTAATGAGGGATGAGCAGACAAAGATTCAAGCAATTAAAGTTGTTAGAGCTTTTGAAGAATGGTTTATACCACGAAATACCATTACATTTGCACAACTAGACTATTGGCCGAGGTCTCAAGAGTTATTGGGGCATTTATTGGGGTTAAAGCCACTGACATGGGAAGATCTTGCTAAAAAAAGTCCTGAGGAACAACAGAGCTATCTCGTACCTGGGAAAACTATAGTGGATTGAAAGCATTTTTTAAACGAATACAGTGAGCGAAAAAATTCACTTTTTCTGGTGGATTTTCAGGATCTATAGCAGTGTGTTCCATAGTAAATATTAGATAAATTAATGGATTTTTCTTGAGAGGCGAAATGGTAAGAATTAGTTCTAATGAGCCAAAAGCTATGAGGCTAAATGGGTCAATATCTCCATGTATTAGAGGCTCTGTTTGGGGTTGTTTAAAACAGAGGTATTTGGAGCTTTGGGGCTGGATTTGGTATATATCTCCGAGGGGAAAAACGGTTGAATCAGTAAATCCACGATAGACTGCGTGAATAAATTTATAATTTCTATCATTCTCTATACTGATGGAATTAATTTTAATTATGTGTTTTGTAGGATTTGCAATGGTTAATAATATATCAATTAATAATTGTGATTTATTATCAGGATCATTATGCATCACTATACGCTGTACAAAAACATTAAGTTTTCTCTGCTCTAGAATTTCTGTCTGTTTTTCTAGAACGTTAGCAAGCTTTTCCATTGATATTGCTTGTTGTTTAGTTGAATTAGCTATGTCCATGGCATTAGCTAATTCTGTTTCAAATTTTTCTCGGTCTTCTCTTCTGAACTTTGCAGCTTCTATTCGATCTTCATTTCTTAAATTCAATGTCTGTTTAATAGAACGAAAAGAAAAAATTGCGGATAATAAAGCACCAACCGAAGAAAGTGCAGAAAATAAAACAGAAAACGCAGAAAATAATACAGGATGCTGTTCTATCCAATTTAAAACCGCTTGCATATTTCTTACACCCTTCTTTCCTTCATTTTCAGAAAAAAACAATCCTATAAAACACATTTTGTATGGAGCGGCGTGGTGATTAACACGATTCTTTGTTTTGATCTAGGTACCAAAACGGGGTGGGCGATACGTGGTGCAAGTGGTGACATGTTCAGTGGTACCGTGAATTTTCAATCGCGCCGTTTTGAAGGCGGTGGAATGCGTTATTTGCGTTTTAAACAATGGCTATCAGAAATAAAGCAGACAGCAGGTCAAATTGACGCGGTGTATTTTGAAGAGGTGAGGCGTCATAAAGGTACAGATGCAGCGCATGTTTACGGTGGTTTGTTAGCAACGTTAACGGCGTGGTGTGAACAGCATCAGATACCGTATGAGGGGATACCAGTAAGTACAATTAAGAAAGCGACGACAGGCAAGGGGAATGCGTCGAAAGAAGAGATGATTAAGGCGGTGCGTGCAAAAGGGCACAATCCGAAAGATGATAACGAAGCAGATGCTTTAGCAATTTTATATTTAGTTAAAGAAAGGGAATTGGGGTATGTCCAGTAAATTACCATGGACGAGGCTTTTTGCAGACAGATGGCTTGTTACTCTTGGTTGTTTGTCGCCGACCGAGAAATGTATCTATGTCATGTTGCGACTTCTAATGCTCCATACTGGTGAACCTATTTTAAAGGACTTAACGGTATTAGCTTTTTGGGTTGGTTATCCAGTAGAAGAGTTTGAAGCAGCTTTGAATTCCTTGATTGAAGGTGGATTCATCATACGTTTAGACAATGGTGGGTTGTGGAATTCAGAAGTTGAAAAAGAACTCAATAACGTCACTGAAGAGCTAGATAATTTCACTTGCAATAATATGGAGGTAAGGCATGTCTAATGGTATGCCGTGGATAAGATTTCATTTGTATGATTGGATTAGTGGTACAGATGGGATGACATTGGAACAACGGGGCGTTTATATAACACTTCTTGTTCGCATGTACGATAAAAAAGCACCCATTAAAGAAGATTTTGAAACGCTTGCACGTGCTTGCAATTGCTCGCAGAAAAAATTTGCAACTATTGTCGAATACTTAATGAGGAATGATAAACTTGTTGAGATAGATGGTGGGTTGTGGAATACGCGCGTTGAAGAAGAGCTAAAAGATTTTGCTGATAAAAAAGATCATATATCACAAATTCGTAGTGAAGCTGGTAAAAAAGGTGCACAAGCAAAAAACAATACAAAACAACATGTTAATAATTTTGCTGAAGCAAACGACAAGCAAAATGATTTTTTTGCTGAAGCAAAAGATAAGCAAAATGATTTTTTTGCTGAAGCAAAAGATAAGCAAAATGATTTTTTTGCTGAAGCAAAAGATAAGCAAAATCTAGCTATAAAGAACCAGAATAAGAATAATATATATAAAAAAAATAAAACTATCGTTTTATCAAAAAAAGAAACTGAATTTGAAGATTTAGAAACAACGGATTTGATTGAAGAGCCAATCGAGGTTGATGCGATTGAAAGCGAACCAAATCAAATCGCAACATCATCAGACAATCAACCTCCCATTCACGAGCAAGAAAACGTTCCTAAAAAAGCCAAGCGGGTTAAAGCCGATAGAGGTTGTCGATTGCCTGCGGATTTTGAACCCGATTACGATTTTGCAATCAACGAAGGCTTGCCTTCAGAGCGTGTGAAAGTCGAAATCGCAAAATTTAGAGATTATTGGAATGCCAAGGCAGGTAAGGACGCATGCAAAACGGATTGGCAAGCAACATGGCGCAACTGGGTACGCAAGGCAATTGAAGATTTACAGAAAGGAAAAAACTATGGAAAGTCAAGCACTGAAACAACAGTACAGCAGCGTGGATGGAGTTATCGCGTTGCACAGCACATGTCCAATATCAAAAATTCAGATAGTGTGTACAAATTTCTATTCGAGGATGACAACCGAACCACCGTTCCATTGGAAGACAGGGCAAAAACCATTGATTGCAGAAGCGGAGAGAATTACTTCATTAGTTCATGATGCGTTGCAAAAGCTTGAAAAGAAAGCGACTGAAGAAGAAATTCAAACAACGTATCTTGTCCTTTCAAATGGACTTAAGAGCCCCATGGGATCAGATGAGAAAGCGACAGCGCTTGCGTATCTTTACGCTCTTGAAGGCATAAGCAGCTGGGTATTGCAAACGGCAACAAAGAACGCTTTGAAAGGCAAAGCCGAGGGCTTAAATTCGACCTTTATGCCCTCAACAGCAGATTTTTATCGTTATTGTAAGACGCTTGAAGGCAATATTCGCTTTCATGCAAAGCACATTCTTAGGAGCCTTGAAAAGCCTGAAAAGGAAACAAATAAAAAGGCACCGATGCCATCAGAACGCATAGAAAAGCTTCAAAAAGAACTTGAAGAAGTTTTAAAGGGCATTGAATGATAAACAGCAAAGTAGTGAAGTTTGCTGATGATTTTGAGAATAGATATGCGTTTAAATTGACAGAAAGGCACCGTACAGAGCGATTTAAAGATTTTGTGATAAAAACCACATTGAAATTAAAAACGCTTCTGTACGGTCCATTTTGAGGCAAATAAACCCATTGGTAAAGTTATGGATTTAGATAGGGGATATTAAACCAGATGTTTTTAAAAAAACGTAAACAGAAGGGGGGAAAAAAGTTCGTTGCAACGGCGGTGGGGCATGCCCCATGGGGATTAGGGGTAGCAGAGTATTTTTACAATCTTTACGAATATGATGATGGTACAAGAGAATATGAAGAATTTGACGGTGGTCAGTATCATGAGATGCCTGAGAATGTTGATTACAGTACCAAGGCGCAAGTGAAAGCTTGGATATATGGGGGTGGTATTCCGAAAAGCGTTCTCAATTACGAACCTCTCATAGATGAGATCAATAAAGAGATCAAAAAATTATCAAAAACCGCAGGAAATAAATATGTTTACAGATAAGCAGCTAAGAGCCTTGTTTGGTATTATAATTTTTATATTTTTATGCTTTTTAGAAATTAAAAAAAATCCCTATTTTATCCAAGGTATTTTGATATTTGCATCTTTTGGTTTGATAATAATAACAAATATTTTTGTAATTTTATGCAATTCTCATATTCCTTTTGAGTTGCAGAACAATCCAAAATATAAAGATGATGATACAACAGGTTGGAAGATATTAACACGTGATTTACAACAGTATATGCACCGACTTTTAAAGCTAATAAGTTTAGCACTTGTCGTTTTAATTTTTCCAAATAGTTATACTGTATTTTGGTATTTAGATATCGTTTTTTGGTACTTTTTTTTAGTTTATTCATTCTTTCTCATGTTGCATACACGCAGTTTAATAAACATGTCCATTTACGCACTACATTTTTATACTAAAAACCAAAAGTAAAATTTAAAATCACTTGGTATTCAATTAGGTAGGTATCAAAATGAAAAAAAGTGAAAAAAATAAAAAATACGTATTGACTTTAAGGAAAGGTTCGTTTAGAAAGGCGTCAAGTGTGTAGAAACACTTAGCGAATAGCGGATAGGTTACGATACAGCCTCTCCCATGCCTTTTAAAATACTGACTTTCTTTTATGCTATCATTGGCATATAACGATTTATGTCGGGTGTAGTGTGTTATACAATACCCTTTTTAGGGGAAAGCACACAGCGGACTATTCGCCGTGTTTCTAGCACCCGACGCCCTTATAGGGTGTCAATAGAAACCTTCTTACGAATAGGATTACTAGCATGAAAGCTACAGTTAAAAAGAGAAAACCATCCAAAAAATATGAATTGACTAATGAAATAGATCATATGACTGGTCTCACATTATACCGTATACGCGCCTTAAAAGATTTTGGAGATGTCAAGGCGGGGGATTTAGGTGGTTTTATAGAAAATGAAAGCAACCTATCGCATTATGGTACGTGCTGGGTATATGATAAAGCCCGCGTTTTTCAAAATGCCCGCGTTTCTGGGAATGCAAAAGTAAGAAGCTTTTTTGTAGACGTTTGTGGGAATGCAAAAATTTATGGGAATGCTATTTTTGAAGCTATTTTTATGGGAGGCAATGCGCGTCTTTATGGGAATGCTCATATTAAAGGTGCTGTTGTAATTGAAGGCAATGCAAAGATTTATGATAATGCCTATGTAACTGATCATGCTCATATTTCTGATGATGCCGTCATTTGTGATAATGCTCATGTTGGAGGCAATGCAAAAATAAGCGGTGCTGCTTATATTTGTGATGACGCGCGTGTTTTCGATGATGCCGTTGTATGTGGTGCTCTTATCTCAGGAGATTCTTATGTTCATAGCGCCGCTTCTTTAACAGCAGATGATCATATTTGGAATGAAGCATATCCCGAATTTGGTAGTGAAGATGATTATTATCGTCATGAGTATTATGATGATTTTGAAGACTATTATGATGCTGATCTTGAATCGGAAAATGATGACGATTTAGAATGTGAATTAGAATGTGAAAAAGAAGCTGCTTAATTAAACAATAGGGCGGTGCGGGGGCGCCTCCTTATAACCATTTCATTTAACAATTTGTTTGAATATTAGATTAGGGAGCTACCTATGACCACTAAAACTGTATCCAAAAAATATGAACTTACTAATGAAACTACAGAAGTTAAAGACCATCTCTATGGTATAGTTAGAACACTTTATCGCATTAAAGCTTTAAGAAGTTTTGGAAGTGTTAAAAAAGGAGATTTAGGGGGCTTTATTGAAAGTGAATACAACTTATCACATGATGGCAATTGCTGGGTTGGTGATGATGCCAAGGTTTATAATGCTGCTATGGTTTGGGGGCATGCGAAGGTTTTTGAAAATGCAATAATTTGTGATGAGGCGTGTGTTAATGGGTTTGCGAAGGTTTACGGTAATGTACGTGCTTATGGAAAGGCAATTATTGGTGGCAGGGCGCGTGTTTTTGGAGATACGCAACTTATTTTGGGGGCATGGGTTACAGGAAGAAAAGAGATTTCTACAGGTTTAATATCCTTTTGTAGATAGATAAAGACTGTAGAGGAATTGATTAAAGCGGCTGTGGCGTCTAAAAGATAGAATAAAAAAAAGCCGCGTCCTTTAAGACACGGCTTTTGTTTGCAACTGGAAACTTATACATTTTAAATGTTAAAGTATATTACACAAAACGTGTAAAAATGCAAGCCTTAATACATAAAAACCGCATCAAAATGAATTGATACGGCTTTTATTATCAAAACAGCTAGCGATCTAAATAAACGATTAAAAGAAATAACCGAAATATAAAAGAACGTCTCTTTATTGCACAAAACGTATCAAAAAGCAAGCTGTTAAGTAAAATAAAAATGGGATTCACACTGTAGATTCAGTGGGTTATGATAAATTCTGTTTGTAAAAATACACCATAATGTGTTATACTATCATCAGTTGTGAGTTTGTTTTGTTCTAAGTACTATTTTCCATTAAAGGACAGAAAGCAAATGCTTAATAAAGTGATTTTAATTGGTCATTTAGGTGCCAATCCAGAAAGCAAAACAATGTCATCTGGTATCGAGGTGGTCAATTTTCGAATGGCAACGTCTGAGAGCTATACAGACAAGGCAACCAATAAGAGAATAGACAAAACCGAATGGCATTCCATTGTGGTGTTTAATCCACACTTGGCAAAAGTAGCTCTCCAGTATCTGAATAAAGGCAGCAAAGTTTATATCGAGGGACGACTACAAACTCGTAAATGGCAAGATAAAAACGGTGTTGATCGCTATGTAACAGAAGTCATATTGCCTCAGTACAAAGGCGAGTTAAAGCTTTTAGATGGCAAAAATGATGATAATCAAGATCAGTCATCTGCTTATGACAGAAGCATTTACAGACCTCTTGATACATCTCATACCGTTATGAATGATAGCGTTCCTTTTTAAACAGAAGGTGCTTTAATGGATAGTAAAAAGAAGTCTAGGGTTAGTACAGAAGAATCTGAACCCGTTTATATGCTTACAGAGAATGATATAGAGCTGTTAAGAGATTGTATGTCATCTACATCAATGAGTTATTACAGTATAGTGATGGGTGCTTTATTGAGTACACTTTTCATTCTGCTCTTAAAACTTTCTTGGGATCAAAGTCACTTAAAACTTAAGTTAGGTGTTGCTGCTGTAATATGCATTTTAGTGGTTTTATTGTTCTTTTTAAATCGAATTTCATGGTCAAGATCAGAGAGAATTTGGCAAGATATTAAACAGACATCTGAGGACATAAGTGAAAAAAAATAAAAAAAGGGGACGCCCTAAAATAGCAGGGCAGGTAAGAGAACCAAACGGACGTATATCACGTGCAAAAGCACTGCGTGAAGCCGTTGATAAATTGGCAATAGAAATGCGTGCAAAACGCTTTGGTTTAACGCTACAAGAGGCAAAAAATCCACTCTCTGGGTCTTATATAGGGCGGCTTTGCTTGCAAGGCGTGCTTACTCAAGAGCAATACGACACCGCCCAGCAATATCTACAGATAAGGAATAATTACCTTTGCGCAAAAGGCTTGCCTAATGCAATTTATGACGAAATGCCATCATCATCTGATGATAAGGCAAGAGATAAATGGGTAGAATTTGCAACAGAGCAGTTTATAAACACGCAAGAGGCACTAAAAGAAGCCCAATGCCTCTATAGACAATATAACCTTTATGCAGCGCTACAGTGCCTCGTTATAGAAGATCAAACATTATCATATCTTGTACCTTCATTACGTATAGCTCTTAATGCGCTTCAGAAACATTTTGATCGTAAATGACAATCTCTATTACGGTTTCATTATATCATATATCGTTGGTAAGTCTCTGCAAAATCTAGCGACTTGTTTAGTGTTTTCATAATCACCGGTGCTCACGTCAGATACTACAACTATCATTTGTGTTTTGGGGCTAATGCCAGTTCCAGTCGAATTACTAAGAAATTTTTTTGCATAATAAATCATTGGATTTTTGCTGTTATTGGATTCGTTGTATGCCCACATAAAATCTCTTTCACTCCAATTATGTTCATAACGTAAACGACTTATTACATTGGGTAGCATTGCCCATGACATTTCTTCATTATACTCACCCCGCAATAAATTCACAAAGCGTCCACATAAAATAACGAATACGTGACGATGCAATACAGGATCAAATTTGGAAGGCATCTTATGATGGCCACGGCTGTATACAAATTCTTGTGCTTGGCTTAGCTTATTAAAATGCGTAAAGCCAGTATATTCTTTACTCGCGTATTTGTCGTAAAGTTGATTATACTTCTCTATAGTATCTACACTTGTAAACATACGCGTCAATTTGTCTATAAATCCAAATGACGCTGATGCAGGTAGCGCTGATATAGAAAAGAAAGCTATAAATGTTATGATGCGTGTTATGGATAATGATTTCATCATTTTGAACCCTTAATTATTCATAAGTGCTGTTTAACTGATTCCCTTTGAAATTATCAATATGTGTTATTTTTATGTTGACAAAGTGTAGCAAATCGTATTTAATGACATTACTGTACTTAGGCGTATTGTGTCTAGAGAGGGAAATGTACAGTTCAAAATCCCCGCAAATGCGGGGTTTTTTATTATCTGGAGGGTGTATTTTATGACATCACAAAATACAGAACAGATTTCTCAAACAAAGAAAAAATATAAACCCCCTAAGGCAGGAATGGGGCGTGTCAAAGGTGTACCCAATAAGAATACACGCCTTTTGAAAGAGGCTATTCTTAAAGCTGCTGAATTGGCAGGCAATAAGTATGGGAAAGAGGGATTAATCTCTTATCTCGAAAAGCAGGCAATAAGATGCCCTGCGGCTTATTTAGCGTTGCTTGGTAAGGTGTTGCCTTTACAGGTAACAGGTGAAGATGGGGGAGCCATTAAGATCATAACGCGTGTAGAAATTGCTCCTTTAACAATGAATGACGACAAGACAGATTAAGATTGTACCAAAACTTATCCCTATTTTTGATGGGGATGCTTTGGTACGAGCGGCGTGGGGTGGACGAGGGTCTGGAAAGACAAGATCATTTGCATTGATGGCGGCTTTAAAAGGCTATCAATTTGGTATGCAGGGGATATCGGGGACCATTCTTTGTGCACGTCAGTTTCAGAATTCTTTGGCAGAGAGTTCATTGGAGGAGATTAAGCGCGCCATTGAAGCGCATGACTTTTTAAAGGACTATTACAAGGTTGGGGAGTCGTCGATTAAGTCGATAGATGGTCGCGTAGCCTTTCAGTTTTCTGGTCTGGACCGTAATATTGCGAGCATTAAATCGATGGGGCGTATTTTGCTTTGTTGGGTTGATGAGGCAGAGCCCGTTACAGAGACGGCTTGGCAGACGCTTATTCCAACGTTGCGTGAAGAAGGCGAGGGGTGGCGAGCAGAGTTATGGGTGACATGGAACCCGTTGCGAGAGAATGCCCCCGTTGAGAAGCGGTTTCGCTTTTCAGACAATGAAGCCATTAAGCGTGTAGAGATCAATTGGTCAGATAATCCGAAGTTTCCTAAGATCTTGAATGAAGCGCGGCTTGATGATCTGAGAAACCGTCCCGAGACCTATAAGCATATATGGGAGGGGGCTTATCTTACAGCAGTTCAAGGCGCTTATTATCAAAAGGAAATGTTGGCAGCCGAGCAAGAGGGGCGGATAGGGCGCGTTGCGCGTGATCCTTTAATGCAGATACGCGCTTTTTGGGACATTGGGGGTACGGGTGCTAAGGCAGATGCTACGGCGATATGGATAGCGCAATTTGTTGGTAGGGAGATCAGAGTACTTGATTATTACGAAGCACAGGGACAGCCTTTATCCGAACATATCGGTTGGTTGCGTCAAAATGGTTATGAGAAGGCATTGATGGTGTTACCCCATGATGGTGCGACGAGAGACCGTGTGCACAATGTGAGTTTTGAGAGTGCTTTAAATGATGCGGGTTTTGAAACGCAAGTGATCCCTAATCAAGGGGCAGGGGCGGTTAAGATGCGTATAGAGGCGGTGCGACGTATTTTGCCGTCTGTTTGGTTTAATGAAGAGACAACCGTAGCGGGTCGTAAAGCACTGAATTGGTATCATGAGAAATGGGATGAGAAGCGTAATATTGGTTTAGGCGCTGAGCATGATTGGTCCAGTCATGGTGCGGATGCCTTTGGGTTAATGTGTGTGGGGTATGAACAGCCGATGCAAAAACAGAAGAGACCAGCTTATAGCGGTAGAGAAACTTATGAGAGCACGTCATGGATGGCAGAATAATGCATGATGAAGAGCATTTAGAGAAAGAAAGTAACGCATCAGATCTGTCGACAGAAGGTTTGTTTCGCAAGCTTGTGAATTGGTACAAAGAAGATGTAGAGCATGTGAACAAATGGCGTGAACATGCAAGAGAGGATTTTCAATTTTACAATGGTGATCAGTGGAATGATCAAGATTTAGCGGCTTTAAAAGAACAACGCCGCCCCGTTATGACGTTTAATCGCATTGCACCATTGGTTAATGCCGTTGTGGGTTCAGAGCGTAACAATAAACGAGAGGTGCAATTCATTCCCCGTCAAATAGGCAAGGCATTGCCAAGTGAATTGCTTACCGGTGCGGCAGAATGGTTTAGAGATGTAGCGCATGCGGAATATGCGGATAGTGATGCTTTCCAAGATGCTGTCATCTGCGGCATGGGCTGGACCGATACACGGCTTGATTATGAGAACAGTGTAGATGGTGAACCGGTCATTACGCGTTTAGACCCCTTAAAAATGGTTTGGGATAGCGCGGCAGTGCAACCGAATTTAACCGATGCACAACGCATGTGGTATGTAGACCGTAAGCCATTAGACGTAGCCAAGCAAATGTTTCCCAAAGCCCATTGGACAGAGCTGAGTGCAGATTGGGCAAGGGATGGGAGCTCTCATGAAGGTGTTCACCATAATGATCTTGATTATTACAGTGATGAGAAGGGCATTGATGTTGAAAACGGTCGTCGGATGGTCACGCTCGTTGAATGCCGTTGGTTTGAAAGCGAGCGATATTACAAGGCACCCGATTTAGAGACAGGTGAATTGCGTGATTATAGTGAAGAGGAATTTAAGCAATTACAGTGCATGATGCCCGATATTCAAGGGGCAGCTTTCAATAAAAAGGTTGTAAAACGTGCTTTTTTAGGCAGGAAATTGCTTGAATGCCCCGATCAACCTTTGGTTCCAGCGGGTCAATTGGGTTGGGAGTGTATAACGGGATATTTTGACAAGATAGAACGGCAATTTTATGGGGTTGTAAGACCGACAAAAGATCCACAACGATGGGCGAATAAATATTTTAGTCAAGTGATGCACATTCTCAATAGCCAATCCAAAGGCGGGATAATGGCAGAGCGGGGCGCATTTGAAGATGAGAGAGAAGCTGTAAAGAGTTGGAGCAGGGTTGATAGTATTACGGTTTTAAAAAATGGTGCTTTGGCTGGTGGTAAGATACAACCAAAACCCGTAGCGCAATTTCCAGCAGGCTTTTTCCAACTGTTTAATGAAGCCAAGGAAGCGATTAATCAAGTTACGGGTTTATCGCCTGAGTTTATAGGGACGAGAGAAGTCTCACAAGCGGGGATTTTAGAGGCACAACGGCGTCAATCCAGTCTTAACCTGCTAGCTTGTCTGTTTGATGGTTTGCGTTTGTATCGCAAGCGGCAGGGTAAGATTATTTTGCATCTGATACAGAATTATTTGTCTGATGGTCGTTTGGTACGGATATCGGGTGAGGAGAATGCGCAATATATTCCCTTGACGCGTGAAGCGGTGATGAGTGTTGATTATGACATTGTGGTGGATGATGCTCCAACCAGCCCGAATGAGAAAGAGCGTACCTTTGGCATTATCACGCAATTATTACCGTTGCTTCAAAATGCCGTAACACCGGATATTATGCTTGATTTGCTTCGTTACTCACCCTTGCCTGCGTCATTACTCAATCGTGTGAGTGAGAAGATGCAACAGCAGCAAATGGCACAACAAGCCCAACAACAGCAGATGGATCCCGAACAAGAAATGAAGTTGCAAGAAAAGCAGCAGGATATGGCGACTAAAAGCCAGATGCAACAGATGGATTTGCAACAAAAGCAGATTGAATTGTTCATGCGTCAGAAGAGAGCGGAATTGGAAGCCGAAATGATGCAACAGAGGCATGACATTGAACGTCAGAAGCTTCTCAATGAACAAGCACACAATCAGATTATGCGAGAGAGAATAGCATTGCACAGAGGCATGCATATTTGAGAGAGGTGAAAGAATGAATGCAGAAATGAACGAAGCTATGAATGAAGATTACAGGGTTGGTGCACCGGTATTTGATGATGAGAGCTCTTTTGAGAGTGATTACGAGGTCGAAAACGTTGAGAGTAATGATGCGACACCTCCAGAGCCGGTTGCAGAGCCCGTTGACAAGCCTTCAGAAATCGTTCCTATAGATCGGCAATATGCAGAACAACAAGCTCAACAAGCCCGTGAAGCGCTTGCCAAGTTTTATGAACCCCAAGCCCAGCCACCAATGGTTGAAGGTGAAAGTGCGCCCCCAGACCTACGTGAGGACCCAATTAGCGTATTAACGTGGATGTTAGATAAGATTCAAAAACAAGATGCGTATATTAGGGCACAGCAGGATGTTCAAAGGCAAGCCATTGAATCCCACGAATTTAATGGACATTTGAACCAGTTTTTAGAAAGTTCAGTGACCTCTATCAAGGATAAATACAGTGATTTTGATGCGGCGGCAGATTTTCTTTATGAGACGCGTGCAAAGCAATTGAATGCATGGTCCTCTGTTTATCCGAATTATGCACAAAAGAGCACGATAGATGCGATTATAGGGGATGAATTACGTACAATTGTAGCGACTTGCGCCCAAAAAGGGGTTAATCCAGCAGAAGAGCTTTATAGGATAGCGCAAAATCTTGGTTATCAAAACCAAGGGATGCAAGCGAATAATCAAGTAGCAGCGCTTCAAAGCCGGCAGAATTCTGCGAGAACCTTAACGGCATCTGGTGGAGGAGGCATGACAGGTCCTATGACAAAAGACACCCTTGCCAATATGTCAGAGAAAGAATTCAACGCATGGATCTCCAATCCGAAAAATGAAGCCCGTTTTTATGAAATAATGGGTGCAGACCCTGATTAGGCAATCAGTTTTACAACATAATCCGCCTTGATGCGGGTTTTCCACCGGCTTTAAGCCGGTTTTTTTTACAGCAAAGAAAGGTGAAATCAATGGCAACAACACATATAGGAACCCATGATCCGCAATCGGTGAAATTGTGGTCACAGAAATTAAGCAATGAAGTTTTGAAAGCGACAAAAATTGCCCCTCTTATTGGCAAAAGTTCGAACAGCATTATCCAGCTTTACAACGAAACCCATAAGAGTGCAGGGGATAGTGTTACGTTCAGTTTGCTAGTCAATCTGTTTGGAGATGGTGTCACGCAAGGCGAAACCTTAGAAGGCAATGAAGAAGCGCTTCAATTTATGAATGATCGGTTGGTGATTAACGAGCTTTTACATGCGGCGCGTGTTGCCAATGATGACTCGATTGATCAACAGAGAATCCTCCCGAATTTACGTAAGAAAGCGAAAGAAGGCTTGGTTCGCTGGTATGCCAATCGTTTAAGCATCATGTTCTTTCTTCAGGTATGTGGTTATACAGCCCGTACGATCAGTGTTGATGGTCGAGAAGTGTACATTAAACCGGTTCATTATGGCTTTAATGAAATCATGGCACCAAGCAGTGAACGGATTATCCGCCCCGATGGGAAAACCAAGGATGAAGATCTTAATGATAAAGCCAAACATAGCTTTAGTTTGAAGCTTATTGATGAAGCGGTTAAACAAGCCAAACTTGCTAATCCGCAGATTTCCCCCGTTCATGTTAACGGTGATGATGTTTACGTTCTCTATTTGCACCCAACACAAGTGATGCAATTGCGTACCAATACAGCCGCTGGTGAGTGGTTAGATATTCAAAAATCGGTTTATGCGACCTCTCGTGCAAAGAACCCAATCTTTGATGGTTCTCTTGGCATGTATAATGGTGTTGTTTTACGCGAAGCTATTCATGTCACCCATGGTGTTAACTCGACAAATAATACAGCGGTAAAAAGTGTGCGTCGTGCGGTGTTCTTAGGAGCGCAGAGTGCGATTATAGGTTTTGGGAAAAATCATAGTGCAACAAATTACACCCTCAAAGAAGAATATTTTGATTATGAACGTGAATTTGGTGTTGCCGCCAAGACTTTGATAGGAATGAAGAAAACTCGTTTCCAAATGCCCAATAGTGCACAAACAGCGCAAGATTTTGGAACGATTGTTATTCCTACCTACAGCGGTGAAGCAGCAGCGTAATCATTAAGGAGGAAAACAAGACATGGCAGATCAATTACCCCCTCCATTACAGGGCAGAAATCTTCACACCCAACAGGTGAGTTTCTTACGTTTGAATATCTCGCATAAAGAGAAGCATCTCACAGAGAAAATCGGGATTTTGCCTCGTGGCGCTTTGATCACGTCGATTAAAGCGTTTGTGAAGACAGCGTTTTCTGAGACAAAATTAAAGATAGGCAGCACCTATGGCGGCAATGAGTTTGGCGAAAAAGATATCAAAGCCCAAAATACGCAAGATTTTACACCAACAGACCAAAAGGTTTTTACTCCAGAGGATAAAGAAATGATCCTTTATGCAACACGAGATAAAACCACTGATGCTGGTGAGTGTGTTGTGGTCGTGCAATTTGTGACAAATCATTGAGGGGATAAGACATGGCAGATTATTTACCACAGCCCTTGCAAGGGAGAAATCTTCATACGCAGCAGGTAAGCTTTTTGCGTCTTAATTTTAGCTATGAAGATAAAGAAAAGGTGATGAAGATAGGCACCCTCCCTCGTGGTGCTTTGATTACTTCAATTAAAGTGTATGTCAAGACAGCATTTTCGGACACGAAGGTTAAAATAGGCAGTACTGCTGGAGGAACTGAATTTGGTGAAGCAGAAATCAAACAGCAGGCAGTCAAAGAAGTTAAGCCTAGCAATCAAAAGGAATTTGTCCCTTATGATGAAGAACTTACTCTCTATGCTAAAGCTGATAAGACAGTCCAAGCAGGTCAAGCAAGTATAGTCGTTGAATTTGTGACCAATTGTTAAGAGAAGTCTGATGACGCGTCATTATATTCGGGTTAAGACGGGGGGACCAATACCAGCGAAACAGGATGTTTATCGTCATAGAAAAACGCTTTCGCACTTGGTGTCGGTTATCCAAGATGAGATTGATGACATCACAGATGAGTATGTAGCGCAAATCCAAGAAAGTATTTTTGCTGCTATTCGTTTTTGTGAGAGGGAAAGTTTTTACTTTAACGAAAGCCGTGATGTTACGTTTCAAACACGGGCGGGGCAGGGTGCTTATGATGCAAGCGATACCCGCCATCTTGAAACAGCTGTGAAAATCAAAAATGTTTATCTGAGTTCTGGTCAAGATCATAAGCTTGAATTGGAGCGGCGAAGTCCTTTTGCTCTAGAGCCTTCGTTGTCATCAGAGCAGCAAGGGACGCCGGTTTGTTACAGTTATTTTGATAGGAAATTACATCTTTATCCCACACCGGATAGAGCCTATCAGATTCAACTCATTCTCTCTCCATTGCGTTTATCAGAGATAGAGAGTGTTGATGAAGAACATCCATGGTTTATCTATGGGTTTGACTTGATCAAGGCGCGTGCAAAATATGAACTGTACAAGAATATCCTTAAAGAACCCGATTGTGCAGCCGCTGCTTACAATGACTTTAACGAGCAATTGCATGAATTGCGTGCAGAGACGTCCAAACGTCATAACGTCACTCGAATAATTCCAACGGATTTCTAAAATGGTTTATTTTCCAATCGCTGATTACAGACCAGATGTTGCGGTCGTCAACGGTAGCTTTACGGATACGCTTGTGAATGTTTTACCGGCTGATGGCTGTTACATTCCGATGCCTAGTGCAATGGTTGTGTCTCATGCTTTGGAAGAAAAGCCTTTGGGGTGCATAGCGTTTAGAAGTGGCAATGGTGTTAAGATAATCGTAGGAGGCAAGCAAAAGCTTTACAGTTATGATAGTCAAACCAAGGGTTGGAAAGACATAAGCCAAAGTGGTGTGACCTATCAAGCAAATGAAGAGAATAAATGGTCGTTTGCTCTTTTTAAAAACATGGTTATTGCGGTGAATAAAAATGATAAGCCGCAAGTTTTCAAGGTCCTTAGTTCTGAACGGTTTGAAGATTTAGAAGGAAATCCACCGAAAGCAGGATTGATCAAAGTTTGGGGACCTTTTGTTTGTTTGATGCAATTGACAGATAATCCCAATCGCATTCATTGGTCAGGTTTGAACGATGTAACTTTATGGGAAATAGGTAAAAAAAAATGTGATCATATAGATTTTCCAGATGGAGAATATGTGCAAGGGGCGACGGAATCCACCAATCCCCTTATTTTTATGCGTTCTGCTATTTACGCTGGTTTATTTACTCCAGGGGCTGAACTTGTATACAGTTTTCAAAAGATCCAAGACAAGCGCGGAGCGCGCAGTGCAGCCTCTATAGCATGTCGAGGGAGTGATGCTTTTTTTGCGAGTGATGGTGGTTTTTATCAGATGAGTTTGGATGGTCAACTTTTGCCGATAGGCTTTGAGAAAGTTGATAGAACAGTTTTTAAAACCTTTGATAAGTTTGCTCTTGATGAGATGCAAGGGGTTATAGACCCCGTTGATAACCGGATTTACTGGTCCTTAAAAAGAGGTAATAACGAGCAAACGACCTTTGTCTATGATTGGGGCTTGCAGAAATGGTCGACGCTACAGGGAAAACCTTTCACGTTGTTTCCAGTATTTACGACAGGGTATACTTTAGAACAGTTAGATGAGATATCGATCAATCTTGAGTCCTTGCCGGCTTCTTTAGACAGCCCTCGTTGGCAAAGTGGCGCACCCATGCTTGGTGCTTTTGATGATGAAAATCGGCTTGTTATGTTTACGGGAGCACCGATGGAGGCAACGGTTGTTTCGCAAGAATTGGGAGCACCAGATGGAAGTTTTAACTTTATCACAAAAATGTTTGCCGAAGTTGATACGACGGAAGGTCTTTTAAGTATCGGAGAACGTCGGCTTCGTAATGATCAGACACCGATTACATGGCACCAAGAGAGGGCATGTTCTTATCTTACGGGCGCTTATCATGGTCGTTCGCGCAATCGTTATCATCGCTTTAAATTGCGTATTCCTGAAGGCGTTCATTGGAACCATATCACAGGGTTTAATGTGGATTTACGTCCTTTAGGCAGAGGATAATGGCAAAAGTTTTTTTGACCACGTCTTGGGATATGGAGCGTATAGCGCCTTATCTGGAAGACATCATTGCGTCGTTTCGCAAGTATGTGGAACGTTTTAAACATGAAATCACGTTGCAAGAGCTCCTTGAAGCGATTTGCAGTGGCAAGAAACAGTTATGGCTTGTTTTGGATGATGACGAGCGCTTTTTAGCGGCATTCACGACCCAGATACAGCAGACAGTTTTAGGAAAGAAGCGCGCACTGATTTGTGAATGTAGTGGCAAGGGCATTCTTGATTTGGTTGATAATTTGCAAGTTGCAGAGGATTGGGCGCGTGAGAATGGTGCTTCTGAAATGGAGATCTTGGGTCGTTTAGGTTGGAAGCGTGCACTAACCAAGCAAGGCTATAGCATAGGTATGCTTTATTATAGGAAGGAATTGTGACATGGGGAGCAAGACACCAACAACGACAGAACAAAAACAGGTACAAACAAGCGCCCCTCCTACTTGGATGCAGAATGTCTTTAAGCGTGGGGGTGCAGATGCGTATAACATGTATGACACAGGGATGGGTGGTAATGTTTATGGGGGACCTCGTGTTGCACCTTTAAGTGCTCCAACTTACCAAGCAATCGGAGGTCTTGGAGCTATTCCTCATCAATATCAAAATTATATGAATCATTTGATGAATACTCCCATGCATGCAGAAAGAAATATTGGTGAATTGGCTTCTAGTTATAAAGGGGGCTATGATCAGGATTTTGAAGATGTACTTAAAAAATCTATGGATGATGTGAGAGATACGATTAACAGCTCTTTTGTAGGTGCTGGTGGTTATGGATCTGGTGCACATACAAAAGTGTTGGCGCGTGAACTTGATGCATTGTCTAAAAGTGCTAGGATTAATCATTACCGTCAGAATAAGCAGGATATGTTACATGCTAATGCCTTACTTGGTGATTTTAATAAGTATCGCTTAGGCATGATAGGCAACTTATTCCCCTCTTATAATAATGCCTATTCGAATATGTTGCAGGGGTCATCTGTTCTTAATGACTACAATCAACGCCTTGTTGATGCCAATAGAGAACGTTGGCTGGAACAAGACAATAGCGGCTGGAATAGGTTGAATATGCTTATGAACGCCGGTCATGGCTTTGCAAGAAATTACGGTACGACAACGAATAATCATACAATCTCTAAGATAGAGGGCAATAATCCGTGGAAAAATGTAGGGACTATAGGTTCTTTAGCACTTCAAGCAGCACCGATGGCTTTTGGTTACATGGCAGGTGGTCCAATGGGAGCAGCGTTGGCAGGAGGAGCATCCAAGTTTTTTTTAGATTACATGAATCAAAAGAAAGCTCTGGAGAATAATTAAAGAATAGTTTTGTAGGAGAGTGTGATGGCATTTCCAATATTATTTCCATTAGCTGGGGCAGCTTTTATGGCAGCAAGAGCTGCGCCTCATGTTTTTAGGTATCTTGCTCCTAAAGCGGTTACAGGGGCGAATAGATTGGGACAATTAATAACAAAGAACCCCGTGGGGAATTTCATAACAAAGTACCCCAAAACCTCTCTATTTATGACTGGAATGTCAGGTATTGAAAGTATGATGACACCAGAGAAAGCACAAGCCCCATCCAACCCCTATTTACAGAATAGTCTGAATCCATATGGACCATTTATGCCCTATACGGCTCCTAAAGCGGAAATGCCTCTTGGATTTGATCAACATCCACCCATGCCAAATGCACTAGAGAGTACTCCACAAGAACTAAAACCTCATGTTAATGAACAAACGCAACCATTAGCACCCGCTTCCCCAACACCGACTCCTGAACTGACAGATGCAGAGAAATTTTTACAGTCCAATACTTATAAGTTTTTTCAATCAGATGCGTATCAGAAGCTCAAAGATCTTTTTGCAGGTATGGCGGCAGCACCTACAGATGGTTCTGGATGGGATGCGCTTGCAAGTGGTGTGAAGCATCTTAATGAAGGAGATAAACAAAGAGGGCAGGTTAATCAGACTGTCGAGTATCTAAAGTCCAAAGGCTACAGTGATGAAGAAGCTGCTGTCATGGCAAGGAATCCTCAAATGCTTAGTGCATTGTTAACAGGTGCTACAGATAGCATAAAACATTACAATGATGGGAGTTCGTTAATTGATGACCCAACATCACCAACGGGAAAGAGAGTGGTTTATCACCCTGGTGGGAAGGCGTATCTGGACAAAGAACGAGAATCTGCTTTACGTCAACATAAAAACTTGTATGCAAAGGTTTTGCTAGAAGATATTGATTATGTACAGGAATACCTTGAGAATTTTAAGAATAAGGCGACAGGTAATATAGCTTTAGCTGCTAGCTACGCGTTCTCAACGTCCGAACAATCGGATGTACGACAGATTTTGGAATCAATACAATCTCGTATAGGGCTTGACCGTATAGATCAAATGAAAATGTTATCGCAAAGAGGGGCGCTAGGACTTGGAAATGTTAGCGATAAAGACATTGAAATGTTAAAAGAGTCTCTTGGGAAATTAAATTTACGTATGTCTACACGAGAGCTTAAACGGCGTTTGTCAACAATAAAAGATGTTTTATCAAGACTGAACCCTGAAGTACAAGGTATTGTATTAGGTCATATTGAGTCTACAGAAAATAATATGAGAAATGCCGTTATGGCAAGAAATAGCCAAAATTCGACCAATCAGGCGGTCTCACAAGGGAATGTTGCAAATTTTACAACTGTAAGCAGCACAGAACAAGCTAATAAAATGCCTATTGGGGTTGAGTTTATTTACAATGGTCAAGTTTACAAGAGGGCTAAATGATTAACAATAAGAATTCTCTTGTAGTTGATCGTGCATTAGGTGCTACGAACAATCAAGGTAAAAAAATATCAGAACTTGGTCCAAATTTTATCAATTTAGGTTCTGCTTCAGAATATGCGGCTAATCGAGAACGCTCATCAGAACTTGGACCGAATTTTATCAATTTAGGTTCTGTTTTAGAATATGCCAATCCTTCTTATGAGAATACTCTACTCTCTCCAGAGATTACACAAAGTGAAGCCTTTTGGAATTCTTTAAAGCATGGTTTGAGTTTTAATTTAGATGATGAAGTTGCGGGGATTGTAGCGGCGGGACGTGATGATGAGAATGAGAGTGCACTAAATGCTTTTAGAAAGGGGCTGTACAGATATTGGTTATCTGGTGATAAAAAATACGAAGAGAAGTATGAGAAAGAAGCCAATAGAATACGTGATTATCAACGTAGGATGAGTGATACGCATTATTGGACGTCTTTGTTAGGAAATGTTGTAGGGGCTGCTTTACCTTCACTTGCGACGTTAGGAACAGGAGCGGTTGCAGGACTAGCAGGGCGGATAGCGCCTCCTGCTACTTCAAAATTAAGTCAAGCATTTTTGAAAGCCGTTCCAACGCCGGTAGGCACGGTAGGGAAACGGGTAGGCGCAGGAGTGAAATATGTAGGTGAGAAAGCAAGTCCGTTTTTAGGCATCACAAAAAACACAACACTCCCTCATTTGCTTAAAGTAGGAGCGGCATCTGGTGCATTACATGGAGCAGGTGAAGGTGTAGGGTTAGGTCACACACTTCAAAGTGCAGCAGTTGGTGGAGGATTAGGAGCAGCAGGGACAATGGTTGGCAGTGCTTTAGGTCATTTGGCTGGTTCTACTGTCGGTGGAATACGAAGACTTCTTTCTCCTTCTCATAAGCAAGGTGTTGCAACAGACACATTAAGAGAAATCAGTAAACATTTAGGTAAGGAGGCTTCTGAAGAGCTAGGAAACTCTTTTAAGAATGCAGTTCCTACCGATTACGTAGCTGATCATAGTCCTTTTTTACAGGATCTTGTTTTTGATATCGCGAAAAGAAACCAAGGAGCTTATCTTGATTTGACTAAAAGAGCTGGGCAGAGAGCGTTGGGAGGAGGGGAGCGTATTCATCAAGCCGCTGATGAACACTTTGTTCCTCGTCAAAATGTCACAGGTTTAAAAGATGATCTTATCGCGAGTAGAGAAGCAGAATCACATACTCTTTACGAAATAGCCAAGAAAACGCCGATAGGAGAAAAATATTATGGTGCTCTTAATGATTTAATGAAGCGTCCATACTTCAAACAAGCTTATGATGAAGGACTAAAGCGGTTTATTACGGATGGCAACAACGTTAGTCCGTTTTCTTCTCAAAAATTTAGTCTCCTTAAGGAGAAACCAAACATGGGGGCTCTTCATAAGACTAAGGAGGTTGTCGATTTAATGATAAGGACCGAAAGGAGACAAGGAGATAATAGCCAAGTTCGCAGTTTAGTAGGCATTCAGAAAAAGTTATTAGAGCTTATGGATGATATATCATCTGAATATAAGAAGGGACGGGCATTATATCATCAATATAGTTCAGATGTAGATGCTATGGATGAAGGTTCCAAAATTCTTAGAAAGTCAGTTAATAAGGATAAATTCAGTAAAACTTTTGATGAATTACCAGAGGGAGAACAAGAATACTTTAAAAAGGGATCAAGAGCAAAACTTTTACAAGGTATGGGGCAAGCAGGAGATCAAGTTTCCAAGGCAAAGGAGATTTTTGGTACGAATGATCTGTATGAACGATTTGCAAAGATTTATGGAGCAGATAAAGCTTCTGCTGTTAAGAAGGTTGTTGATAGAGAAGCTAATTATGCAGATCTTTATAACAGAATACCAAATCGTATAGCGAATAAAGAGATATCTTTTACGCATAATGTCAGTATGCCAACGGGTAAATTTGATGCAGCTATGCAAGCAGGAAAAGCGGCGGTGAAGGCTTCTTGGATTCCTTTCAAAGAGGCGGCGTTTAGAGAGCGTCAACGGATTGAAAAGGATGTTGTCAAATTGTTAACAGGGGGGACACAGATTAAGAATGATCAAATTGCAAAGCTCATTCAAGATATGATTAAAGCGCAAGAAAAGGGATACGCTACAAAAGAATGGGTGAAAAAGCTTTCTGCTGCGTTGCTTGGAGGAGGAGGAAAAGCATTGGCTGGTCAATTTAATATGCTGAGTACACCAAGGTAGAAGAGGATAAAGCTATGACCCGTTATAGTCCTGCTGTTAATCAAGCGATACGGCAAACGGCAGCGCGTTATGGTTTGCCAGAGAGCTATTTGTACCGTGTTGCGCAAGTTGAAAGTGGAGGCAATCCGAATGCAAGGAATCCACGTTCTTCTGCTGGTGGGTTGTATCAATTTATAGACAGCACCGCCAAACAATATGGTTTGCAGGATCGTTTTGATCCCATGCAAGCGGCAGATGCCATGGGGCGGTTGACGCTTGATAATCGCAATCATTTAAGCCGTCTATTGGGAAGAGCGCCTAGTGAAGCAGAATTGTATTTAGCACATCAACAAGGGGCAGGAGGAGCCGCGCGGCTTCTTCAAAATCCCCATGCCAATGCGGCGCAAATTGTTGGGAGCAATGCGGTTGGCTTGAATGGTGGAAACAACGCTATGCGTGCAAGTGATTTTGTCAACCGTGTATTACAGATGTATGGGGGGCAGCCTCATAGAGCAAGTCCTACAGCGCATGGTGGCATTAGAAATAGAGACAACTTGTTAGAGGTTTTAAGGGCATTATTAGCATCACAAGAAGAGGCTTCGGAAGAAGAAGAGAGTGATGATGATAATCCTTTGATGACGCAATTCATGCGGGCATTTTACGGACCATTTTACAGAAGCTAGGATTCACGAGAAATGTCAACGATTTATGATTGGTCGCTTAGAGCGTCGGATAATACGCGCGTGGATAATTTGATTGATTGGTCCGAAGGACAGCATCCTAGCAGTGTGAACACAAGCGCCCGTGTGATGATGCAGCGCGTAAAGGAATACTTGTCAGACACGGGTGGAGAGCTTGAAGGCATTGTTACAAATGATCATGTCCAACAAACGAGTGTGATAAGACTTCAAAGCCAATCGCAATTTTTAGAGTATAAGAATGGTATCGTTTTGCGCTTTATGGCTATGGGTAAGAATGTTGGAGCGACCACGATTGTCTTAAATGCTTTAGATGGCAAGCCGGTTTATAAAGCAACAGAAACGGGTTTATCGCTTTTATCAGGGGGGGAAATCCAACAAGGGTGCATTTATACATTGTTTTATAATGGAGATCATTGGCATCTTGTTAATCCTACCCCACTCCCTTTAGAAGAAGAAGAAAGCAATCTTTATCCCACGGGTTTTATAGGAACGTTTGGAATGCGCGGGATTCCAAAGGATTGGTTAATTTGCGATGGGAAGGCTTATTTGCGTCGTGATTATGGTGATTTATTTGAGACGATAGGAACGGTTTGGGGAGAGGGTGATGGCGCCACGACATTTAATGTTCCCGATTTTCGAGGGATGTTTTTACGGGGGCTTGATGGAGGGCGCAATATTGATGAGGGGCGTTCTTTTGCAAGTGTGCAAACAGATTTAATTGAGTCGCATCAACATCAAGGACAGAGCCTTTCGATGTCTCATTTTACCAGCAACGAAAACTTTTGGGATGGGAATACGACGGATGTGTTGGGCTATCGTCTAGGCTTGTTTGGGGGGAGCTCTCTAGCGAATTTTATGGGCATAGAGCGTGAGAATTTAGGGGGCTACATTGTAAGTTCTCATACTCTTGATGAGAACCAAGAGGTTGTTTTGGAGAGCACTGGTGAAGGCGAGACGCGTCCAGTTAATGTGAGTGTTCTGTTTGCGATTAAGACATGAGGTGTAAGATGTCGACGATCTATGATTGGTCTTTAAATGCCTCCTTGAATGCCTATTGTGATGATTTGATTGATTGGTCAAAAGGACAACGTCCTAGTAGTCTGAATAATAGTGCTCGTGTGATGATGCAACGTGTGCGTGAGTATTTATCGGATACGAGTGGTGTGATTGAAAGCACTTTTACGGTTGATGCTGAACACCAGACGACGTTGATAAGACTTCAAAGCCAATCGCAATTTTTAGAGTATAAGAATGGGATATCAATTTATTTTAAAGCGAAGGGCAAGAATGTTGGGGAAACCGCAATTGCCTTAAATGATTTGGCGGCTAAACCTGTTTACAAGGCGACGGAATTAGGTCTCCGTGTTTTATCGGGAGGCGAGCTTCAAAGGGGGTGCATTTATAGCTTGGTTTATAGGGATCATGCTTGGCAAGTTTTAAATCCTACGCCTCTCTCTTTATCGCAAGAGCCGGTTATCCCTGTTTATCCACTAGGGACGATAGGGATTTTTGGGATGCAAGTTTTGCCAGATGGCTGGTTACCTTGTGATGGGAAGGCTTATTTGCGTCGTGATTATCCTGCTCTTTATGAAGCGATAGGGATCAGGTGGGGAGGCGCTGATAGTTGGACGAAGTTTAATGTTCCCGATTTGCGTGGTGTTTTTTTACGAGGTGTTGATGATGACCGCGAGATAGACCGCTTTCGTTATCTTGGCACTTTACAAAATGACGCAATGAGAAAGCATGACCATGGGGGTCAATCCTTTACGATTTTGAATGATGAAAATCAGGAAGAGAGTTGGCATGGTGATATGACGATCATCTGGGGATATGTGTTGAATGACCAGCAAAGATTGAAGCTTGCTGAACGTTTGGGCGTGAGAGCAGAGGATATACGCGTGCACCATAAGCTCGCCTTTCCCCATTCCCACCTTCACATGCGTGATGTTGCATTGGCAAGTTCAGGTATAAGTGAGACGCGCCCGATTAATATGAGTGTTGTGTTTGGAATCAAGACGTGAGGTTTAGATGTCCACGATTTATGATTGGTCTTTAACAGCATCTGAGAATGGTGGTGCTGATGCTTTAATTAATTGGTCAGAGGGACAGCATCCTAACACGGTTAATAATAGCGCTCGTTTTATGATGCAACGGGTAAGTGAGTATTTATCGGATACGGGGGGTGTGCTTGAAGGGATTGTGACGGTTGATAATAACCAAAAGACGAGCGTGATAAGGCTTCTAAGCCAATCGGCATTTTTAGAGTATAAGAATGGCATATCGGTTTGTTTTAAAGCGAAGGGCAAGAATGTTGGGGCGACAACAATTGCTTTAAATAATTTAGCCGGTAAGCCCGTTTATAAGGCAACAGAAACCGGTTTATTAGCCTTATCGGGAGGAGAGATACAAGATGGCTGTCTTTATACGCTTGTGTATGATGAAGAGCTTACGGGTTGGCAAGTTCTCAACCCGACAAGGGGCAAAGTTTCTTCCTTAAAACGTTTACCTTCCGGTCTGATAGGACCGTTTGCAATGGAGCGCTTGCCGGATGGTTGGTTGCCATGTGATGGAAGTGCTTATTCACGGTATGTTTATTGGGATTTATTTTCTGCGATAGGAACGACGTGGGGAGAAGGAGATGGCGCCACGACGTTTAATGTTCCCGATTTTCGGGGGCTATTTTTACGGGGACTTGATAATGAACGCAATTTAGACCCTTGGCGTTCTTTTGCAAGTATACAATCCTGTTCTTTAAAAGCGCATGAGCATTTTATAGGTCCAGCGTCATCAGAAGGTCTTTCTTCTCGAAAAAAACGGGATGTTTCTTCTTCTGAAGCGCCCGTGACAAGGCGAAAGAGAGCTATAGACGAAGAGTGTGTAGGTTTGAGTGGGGATGCTTTGGACAAGTGTAATCAAGAATTTGACCAAATAGCAGGAAGTCCACAGGTAGAGACTCCCTTTTGGTTTACAGAAAAAGACAAGCCGCCGCGTTTACCTTGGTTTATCAGGAGCCCCTTTGCTAATTTTTTATATTATTCAACGCCTATAACAGAAGGTCTGAATGACAGAGAGCATCATGAACATCATCTCATGGCAGAGAGGGTTGGTGGTGTTGAAACGCGCCCCGTTAATGTGAGTGTAATTTATGGGATCAAGACATGAGGAGTTGAAATGTCATTAAAACCGTTTGCGATATCAGAGATTAGCGACCCGTCTCAAGTACGGGTCGTTTTGTATTCTGGGGGAGGTTTTGTACATGCGCCGCTTACTGGCGTTTTTGATTTACTGAAAGCCGCTTTGAAAACAGAGCTTGATGGTTCACTGAAAGATTTAGAGAAGCGCTTAGAGACCTTAAGAGAAGAGTTTGAAGATTTGAAAGAGTGTTCATTTTAGGTTTAATGGAGGAATAAAGCAGATGAAAATACCTGATCATAGTCATGAGTATCTGATACCAATAGCCACGAAAGAGGAAATCAGAGAAGGAACTTCGCAAGATAGCGTTGTTGTTCCGAAGATTTTAGGGACGGCATCTTTGTATTCGTATGAAACCTTTGCGCCGTTAGAACAGGTTGTGAATGCAAGGCAAGAGTCGGAAAAAGCCATGGCGCGTGCGAATGGTGCGCAACAGGTTGCAGAAGAATCGAAATCTATTGCTGAACGTGCAGAACAAACAGCGAAAGATGCTTCTCAAACAGCAACAGAGACAACCCAAGTAGCAGCGACCGCGGTAGCGACGAGTCATGAAGTTAAGACGATAGCAACACAAGCAAGTCTTAAGGCGGATGGCGCAAAACGGACAGCTGATGATGCCAAGGATATTGCAGAAGAGGCAAAGGCTCTTTCAGAACAATCCAAGAATGCTTGTGCTGAAGTCAAGGAATCTGTTGCAACTGTTAAGAGAGTTGCCGAATCGGCGCAAACAGGAGTGGAACAAGCCTCGCAAACAGCTTCAGAAGCGAAGGGTTTGGCGGAAGCGGCGAAAAGTGCAGCAGAGAGTGTAACAGAGAAAGTAGATCAAGCACTAAGAGAGGCTAGCGATGCAAAATCTAAAGCAGAAGGCTTAGAAACAATAGCCAATGAAGCAAAATCCACGAGTGATCATGCAAGCCAAACCGCTTTGAGTGCAAAAAGTTTATCAGAAGAAGCCAAGGAAGTAGCCGAGACTGCGAAGTCGACAGCAGAAGAAGCGAAGAGTGTTGCGGAGCAAGCAAAAGAAGAAGCTGATACGACGAAGCAAGGGCTTGGAGAGGTCAAGAGTTCATTAGACACGGTGACAGCAACGACAAATTCTGCGAATACAGCCGCCTCTGAGGCAAAAGTGTTAGCGGAAGAAGCGAAGAGTGCATTGACAGAAGTTCAAGAGAAGGCACAGAGGAACAGTGACAGTCTTTCTGAACTTCAAAGTAAGGTAGGTTCTCTTTCCACTAATTTTTTAGAGAATGTGCGTTTTCATCAACCTGACAGAATTCTGGAAGCCGATCCGAAAAATAGAAAAGGTCTTGTGATCAATGACGGGGCATGTTTTCGCTTTTATCATGGTGAAGAGAATGGGGGTAGGTACCTCTTTTACCGCATTCCAGGGCGTGGAAGGATGACTTTTGACGAAGATCTTGAAGCAGGAAAGGATTATTATATATATCTCATCTTAAAAGATCAGACGAATGAGCTATCCTTTGAAATTTCGCAAAATCCGACGGCTCCTGATGGCTATACAAAGGATAATTCTGAAAAGATCGGTGGATTTCATACGCTATGTGCGGATGTTGGTGAGATTGAAGGTCATCTCTTATCGGGTTATCAAGCGGGGGATGTTTTGCCCAAGTCTGTTTGGTGTTTAAATCACCGCCCACGTAGTAGTCCAGAAGGGATGGTTTACAATCCGTGGCATAATATTTGGGTTGATATTTATCTTCAATCAGGGACAGGTGTAAATGCAAAGTCTGCCTATGGTGTTCCGATTACGACCAGTCGTAGCTATGCGGATCATGCATTTGATTTTTGGTCTGTTAGTAAGAGATTTTTGACGAGTGATGAGTTTTCGCCAAGCATGTATGGAAGTAATCAAGCAACCAGTATTGTCGGCAATC